>PWEU01000020.1 GCA_003554005.1 Nitriliruptoraceae bacterium | reverse complement strand
CCCGGACCCGGCCCCCCGACCCACCGGCCCCCCGACCCCGGCCCTCTGCGGCCGGCCTCGAGGCGTGCCGGGATCACAGGTAGTCGTGCCGGGTGAGCCACACCATCGCCACCGCACCCTGGGCGATCGGCAGGTAGAACACCACGAAGCGGTAGGCGACGGTGGCCGCGAAAGCAGCCGCCTCCGGGACACCGAGGGCGACCAGGAAGCCGGTCATCACCGCTTCCGACACCCCGATGCCACCGGGGACGGGGACCACAGCCTGGAGGATGCCGGTCGCGATCACCACGACCAGCACCAGTGCGAGCCCGAGCCGCTGGTCCAGGGCCATGAGCGCCAGCCACAACACCAGCGCCCGGACCACGCGGGTGGCGAGATTGCCGCCGAGCAGGCCGAGCGCCCGAGCCGGATCGGCGACCACGGCCCGGGCGGCCTCCCACACCGTGGCGAGGAACCCCACCACCGGCGCCTTCAGCTTCTGGATCCGGGCGACGACCAGGGTGGCAGCGGTCACCACGAGAACCAGCATCAGGGCCAGCCGGCCGAGCGCCAGGTCGGTGTCGGCGAGGTCGACCCCCAGGTCGAGGTCGCTGAAGGTGAAGGCCAGGATGAGCACCACCACCTCGACGAGGATCCCGGCGACGCTGTCCATGGTCGCCTGGGTGAGCGAGGCCGCCCGTGACACCCCGAAGCGGGACAGGAAGGCCGCGTTCGCCGCCACCGTGCCCGTGACCCCCGGGGTGGCCACCCCGATGAACTTGGCGCCGATCTGGAGCACGATGAGGGGTCGGAAGGGCACGGACGCGGTGTTGGCGAACGACATCGAGGTGGCCTCGGTGACGAACACCGCCTGACCGAAGACCCAAGCGAGCAGCAACCAGGACCACGTGGCCCCGGACAGCTCGGCGGTCACCGAGGCCAGGTCGATCCCCCCGCCCATGGGCACGATCGCCAGGGCGGCCAGGATGCCGAGCACGGCGAACACCAGGGTCCGGGGCGAGAGCCTGCGCAGCTCCACGCGTTCGGGCGGATCGTGATCGAGCGCTTCCGTGAGGGTGCCCAGCAGTTCGCGGAGCAGCGCCTTGGGGTCGTCGGCCCGGGCCCGGGTGGCGGCGTCCAGGGCCGGGAGCTGCAGGTAGGGCAACGCGGCCACCAGAGCGTCGTCACCGAGACCGGTACGCGCGGCCGCGACGGCCCGGTCGGTTCCGACCAGCGCGGCGGTGGAGAACAGGAGCTCGACGACGTCGCGGGCGCGGTCCGCTGCGGTGGCGCTGATCGTCCCGGCGTTCAGGTCGTGGAACTGGTGCCGGTCGTCGACCACGCGGACCGATGAGGCGTCCAACGAGCCGTGGGCGATGCCGGCGCCATGGAGCCGCGCCACGTGGCCCCACAGCTGCTCGAGGAGCCCGTCGGTGAGCTGCTCTGGAGGAAGGCGGTCGAGGCGCGTCCCACCGGCCGTCACCGCCAGCAGCGCGATCTCGTCGTTGGCCCGCCCCGCGGTCAGCACCTCTGGGACCGGCACCCCCGCGCGCGCTGCCCACAGGATGACCAACGCCTCGTGCTGGACGCTCTGCAGGCGGGAGAAGGTGAAGGTGCGCCGCTCCTCCCGGTACCACAGGGTGCGCCACAGCTTCGCCAACAGCTGCTGGTCGGTGGCATCACGGCCGTAGACCTTGACCAGCACGGGCGTGCCGTCGGTGGTCGTCGCCAGGACCGGTCGGACCCCCCAGGAGCGCGATGGCGGGAAGCGCAGGTCGACGACGGGCGCCCCCAGCCGGTGCATCGCGTCGGCGATGGCGGCGCGGTCCGGCAGGCCGCTCGGTGCCCCGAGCACCAGGAAGGTCGTGCCGGCGGCGATCAGCCCGACCCCGACCGCCCCGAGCGCATCGCTCGGGAGCCCGAAGCCGAGCCCGGACCCGGCCAGCACCGCGAGGCCCACGATCGTCCAGCCCAACCGCCGCAGCGGTCGGGCCAGGTGGGGGGAGGCGGCGACCAGGAGCGCGGTGGTGACCGCGATGCGGAACACCGGCGTCTGCCGTTCGGGGTAGGTGATCCCGATCTCGGGGACGACGTAGGGCCACACCCCGTGGAACAGCCGGACGAGCACGACCCCGATCGTTGCGGCCAGTGCCAGCGCCACGACCACGTCGCGGAGCGCGTCCCGGTGGGCCCGGCCACCGGCCAGCAGGAGCACCAGGACCACCACGCCGTAGACGAAGCCGAAGGAGTAGACGACCGACAGCGGTTCCAGGCTCCAGTCCGGCAGGACGTCGACCAGGTCCGCCAGCGCGCGGTTGAGCGGATCGAGCCGTTCCCGGTTCACCACCGCCCACAGCAGGAGCAACGCGCCACCGAGGACGCTCGTGAGGTCGCCGGCGCGCCGTACCCGGGGCTGGTCCGGTGATGACACGAGGGAGCGCGCGCCCCGGGTCTGCATCCCGTCCCTCCTGCTGACCGGGGCCGATGCGGTGCCGTCGCGCCCGGTGTCGTCGGCCGGGGCGACGGTAGGTCAACTCGCGCGAGGGTGGGTCACCCGGCGAGGGTGGCTCCTCTCAGGCGGTGGCTGTCCCGCTCCAGCTGTCGCGGAGCGTGCCGCGACGGGCGTCGACGGAGCGCAGTTGCACCACCAGGCCGGCGACCGCGAGGGCGAGGTAGGCGGCGCTCCACCACCAGCCCAGCTCCAGGGTCGCGCTGGTCTCCGGCGTCGCGAGGTCGCCGCGGTCGAGGATGCCGAGCAGCAGCAGCACCCCACCGATCGTCACGCTCGCACCCGCGAACGCGCCCAGGATGGCCAGGAGCAGCATCGGCAGGTCTCCGACGATGGCCAGGAAGGCGAGCAGCACCCCGGCGGCCACGCCGACCAGCACGATCAGCCAGGTCCACGACACGCCGAGCGCGACCATGAGGGTTGACCCGAGGGAGAAGCCGATCGCGGCCATCCCGATCACGACCGACACGGCGTAGTACAGGTAGGCGATCACCCCGAAGACCAGGGCGAGCGCAGCCCCCACTCCCCATCCGAGCAGGGGGGCGAGGAACCCCTCACCGGTGAAGGTGGCCACCAACCCGGCGCCGAGCAGGAACCCGGCGAAGGCCCCCCAAGCGGCGATGACCAGCCGGAGGGCGGCGTAGCCCGCGAAGCACAGCAGCAGGCCGACCACCACGGCCAGCAGTCCGATGATCAGTTCCTCCACCTGTCCACCTCCTGGGGGCCCTCGCCGCGCGGGAGCATCGCAGGTCAGTCACCCATGGAGAAGCAGGTGCGCGGGCAACGTGCGTGAGCCGCCGGGGGTCGCGCCTGACCTCCCGGGAGCAGCGCACCACGTGACGTAGCCTGCTACCCCCGTCTGACCCTCGGAGCCATCGTGATCCCCTGCGAGCACTGCGAGACCCCCTACGACCCGATCGGGACGCGCTGGAAGTGCCCGCACTGCGGCTTCAAGAACCACTGCTGCGGCTGAGCTCCCCGGCACCTGCCGGGCGGGGAGCCCAGGAGAACCGGGATGCCCGGCCCGGTGGCCCGCCGAGCGTCAGCGTCGACGGGCGCGACGGGCCCGCTGGCGAGACCGTGTGGCCTGTCCACCCGCGCGCCGCTGGCTGGCCGCGGCGGGCCGGGCGTTGCTGGGTGCCGGGCGTGGGCTCGGCAGCACCTCGGCGTCGAGGAGGTCGAGGTCGAGCTCGTGCAGCCCAGCGGGGAGGTCGAGGCTGCGCTGCAGCTTGTGGACGTCGCGGGCCTCCTCACCGCCCACCAGAGAGACGACCAGGCCCAGTGCCCCGGCCCGGCCGGTACGGCCCGAGCGGTGCACGTAGTCCTTGTCCGTCGCGGGCTGGTCGAAGGGGAGCACCAGGTCGACGTCGTCCACGTGGATGCCCCGGGCGGCGACGTCGGTGGCGATCAGGGCCTGGACCTTGCCGGCGGAGAACCGCGCGAGGGCGTCCTCGCGCTGGCGCTGGCTGCGGTTGCCGTGGATCGCCGCCGTCGTGACACCGTCCTGCCGTAGCTGCTTGGCGAGCCGGTCTGCACCGTGCTTGGTCCGGGTGAAGACGATGGCAGGACCGCTGCGGGCGAGGATGCGGTTGGTCAGGGCGCGGCGTTCCGGGCGCTCCGCCGGCCAGAAGACGTGACGCACATCGCCCCGGTCCTCCTCGGGGACCGCGAAGCGGTGCTTCGCCGGATCGTGCTGGTAGCGGCGCCCCAGCACGTCGATGTCCCCGTCGAGGGTGGCGCTGAACAGCAGGGTGCGGCGGTCGGGGGAGGTCGCGTCCAGCAGGCGCTTGACCGCGGGGAGGAACCCCATGTCGGCCATGCGGTCGGCCTCGTCGACCACGACCAGGTCCACGTCACCGAGGTGGAGCGCCCCCCGGCTGATCAGGTCCTCGAGCCGGCCCGGGGTCGCGACGACCACGTCGATCCGGTTGCGCAGGCGCTGCAGGTCCTTGGTGACGCTGGTCCCGCCGTAGAAGGACACGGCCCGACCACCGGTCACCTGCAGCAGCGGGTCGAGGGTGGCGCGGACCTGGCCGGCCAGCTCACGGGTCGGGACCAGGAGGAGCGCGCGGGGGCGTCCTGGCACGCCCCGCCCCGCGGACATGGCGACGGGCAGCGCGAAGGCGAGGGTCTTGCCGGACCCGGTGGGGGCCTCGCCGCAGACATCGCGGCCGGCCAGGGCGTCGAGCAGCGTCAGCCGCTGGATCGGGAACGGCTCGGTGAACCCGAGCTCGGTCAGTCGCTGGCACAGTTCGGCGGAGACGCCGAGATCAGAGAAAGAGGTGGTCACGCAGGACTCCGGTCGCCCGGCCGTCATGGCGGGCGCGTCGTCGCCATCCGCAGGCGCGGTGGCGGTGCTGGCGCGCCCGTGGGTGGCCCAGGGGCGCGTGCGCATCGGTCGCTGCTCGCTGAGCATCACGACCGCTGGCGCGTGGCGAACACGCAGCCAGGAGCGGATGCGGCGGGTGCCGCGGCCCGTTCCGAGTGAGGGCCGGGAGAGCGCCGGGCCGTGCGGTCCGCTTGCAACGGGCGCGGTCGGTCGACGTCGTCGTGTTCCGGGCGGGTCGGGGGTCCTCGCCGCCGCGTGGCCGCGACGGTAGCGCATCGCGGGACCCTCGGCTCTGGCCGGCCGGCCAGACACCAGCGATGCTCGGAAGCCAGCGGCCCAGCGATCGGAGGGAGGTCACGGTGGGACGGCGGCGAGGCATCCTGGCGGGCAGCATCGGTGCGGTCGGCGGTTGCGCGCTCGGCGGAGGCCTCATGTGGCTGGTCCACCGCTGGCTGGATCCGGTCCTAGAGGGCCGGGGTGGCCCGTTGGAGGAGTTCCAGGGCATCGTGACCAGCCTCGTGCTGGTCGGTGCCGGCGTGGGACTGGCCCTCGGCTGCATCATCGCGCTCAAGGTGGCGGGCCACGGCACCGCGGGGCTCACCGCCCTGCTCGTCCTGGCCGTGGTGCCGTTCCTGACCCCCCTGGGGGCCCTGGCTGGTCGCCTCGGATGGCAGGCGGCCCTGGCCACCGGGATCCTGTCGGTCGTCGCCGTGGTCGCCGTCGTGCGGCTCCTGCTGACCCGCACGGTCGACGACCACCTCACCGTGCCACCTGTCGACGGACCTCACGGGTCATGAGCCGCGAGGGCACTCGACGGGCCGGGTGACCGAGATCGCGCCGGATGGGAGGGTCGCGTCAGGGATCCTCGACCTCGGCGCTGAGGACCGCCAGCAGCACGCGCAGCAGCAGGACGGTGCTGGCGAACAGACCGAGCCATCCGAGTACCTCGAGCAGCCGCAGCTCCGAGCCAGCCAGCACGGGGCCGGCGGGCGTCCCGAGCATCAGCACCGACAGCAGGCCAGTGCCCAGCGCCAGGGCGGTCAGCACCACCCGGTTGACCAGGCGTTCCACGACGCGGACGTCATCGCGATCGCCGAACAGTCGGACCCGGGTCGTGAGGCCACCGTGCTGGAGCTGGGTGGCGATGCGGTCGAGGTGGCGGGGGGCCCGCCGCAGCAAGGGGCCGACCTGCGCCCACTCCTGCTGGACGAACTCGCCGATGCTCTCGGGCGTGGCGCGCGCTTTCAGTTCCGCGCCGCCGCGCTCGGCAACCCGGTCCACGATCGGGTAGCCCGGGACCAGGGGCTCGAGGGTGCCCGCCAGGGTGGCCAGCGCGCGGAACATGGTGCTGGCCTGGGCGGGAAGGCGGACCCCCAACTGGGTCAGCAGGCGTAGGAGCTCGGTCAGCGCCGAGGCCGACGGGAGGCCGCTCCCGAGGTGGGTGGCGAGGAACCTCGCCAGCTCGCGTTCCAGCCGGTCCCGGTCGTGGTCCGGGGCGATCGCGCCGACGGCGACCAGCGCCTCCGAGAGCAGGGTGGGCTCCTGGAGGCCGAGCGCGACCAGGAGCTGGAGCATCGAAGCGCGCTCGAAGGCGTCGAGCTTGCCCGTGGCCCCCAGGTCGATCAGTCCGATCCGTCCGTCGTCGAGGTGGAGCACGTTGCCCGGGTGGGGGTCGGCGTGGAAGCGGTCCCCGGCCAGCATCGCGTCGATCTGGCTCGCGCACAGTGCGTCGGCCAGCTCGGTGGCCACCTCAGCGGTCAGCGGGGTGGTGAGATCCGACAGCGGCCGGCCCCGCAGGCGCTCCATCACCACCAGGCGTTCCGTGCCGAGCTCACCAACGATCCGTGGCACGACGATGCGCGCGTCGCCGGCGACGGCGGCGGCCACCTCGGTCGCGTCGCGGGCTTCGGTACGCAGGTCGAGTTCGCCACGCAGGGCGGTCGCGAACTCCGCTGCCAGTGCGCTGGCGCCGTAGGCCCGTCCCCAGCCGGTGCGGCGCTCGGCGACGCGGGCCAGCCAGCGGACGATCGCCAGGTCGCGCTCCACGACCTCCTCCAACCCGGGCCGGCGCAGCTTCAGGACCACCTCGGTGCCGTCGGGCAGCCGGGCGGCGTGGACCTGGGCGATCGAGGCGGACCCCAGGGGGGTCCAGGACAGGTCGGTGAACAGCGACTCGGGGGTGGCCCCGAGCTCCTCGGTCAGGGCCGTCACCACCTCCTCGCGTGGGAGCGGTCGGGCGCCGGCGTGGAGTCGGCTGAGCTCGGCGACCGCCGCCGGTGGGAGCAGATCGGGCCGGGTGGCCAGCAGCTGTCCGAGCTTGACGAACATGCCACCGGCGTCCTCGAGCGCCTCCCGGGCCCGTCGGGCCAGCTCCTCGGGACTGCGGGCGTCCACGCCACCTCGTCGCAAGCCGAGCAGCGGTGCCAGCCCGCGACGGGAGGCGATCCGCGACACCTGCACCCCGCGCCCGACGATCCGGAACCGCCGGGCCAGCGCACGCAGGGGGTTGCGCAGTCGGACCTCGGTCTTGGCCGGCCGGCTGGCGACCAGCTCGAAGGCCACGATCGCCAGCATCGTGGCGACCAGCTGGAAGGGCAGCGCGACCAGCAGCAGCTCACCCTGGGGGAAGTCCACCGGGTCGGCGCCGACCAGGTCCGCGGGGGACACCAGCAGGAGCCCGGCCAGCGTGGCGCCCAGCAGGGTGCCGACCACGACCGCCAGCAGCGTGCGGGGCCAGGTCACCTCCCGGGCGGAGAGCAGCCCGCGGACCAGCCAGGCGAAGCCGAGCAACAGTGCGAGGTTGGCGAGCAGGTCCATCAGCGCACGCTCCCGGCTGCTCGCCGGGGGGTGGTGAGGCCGAGACCCCGGCCGACTCGGGCCACCAGCACCAGCGCCAGCACGGTCGCGGCCAGGGCGGTGACCAGCTCGAAGCCCGAGCCTAGGGCCTCGGGTGCCAGCCCCTGTACGGCGGCGGTATACCAGCCGTTCAGGGCCCCATGCAGTAGCACCAATAGGAGCAGGTTCCCCCCGGAGATGTTCCACACCCAGGCGAAGAGCACCGCCAGAGCGAGCCCGCCGAGGGTGAACCAGACCGGTGAGCTCGTGGCCTGGGTCGTCCCGGAAAGCAGGAACAGGGGGGCGTGCCAGGCCGACCACACCACCCCGACGACCAGCGCGGCGGCCAACCCCGACAGTCGCACCTGCAGCAGGGGTTGGAGGTGGCCGCGCCATCCGATCTCCTCCAGTCCGCCGAACACCACCCCTCCCACCAGCGCGACCGGGACCAGCAGCAGTGAGGACGGCCCGGCTACCTCCCAGCCCGCCTTCCCGACCCACACGGCGCCGGCGACACCGAGGAGGCCGACGGCCAGCGGGACCAGGAGCAACCACCCATGGCGACCGAGCCGCCACCGGGTCAGGGATGCGCCGCCCCGGCGCAGGCCCGCACGCCCCTCGTGGTGCCAGCTGAGCAGGACCGCGGCCAGGGCCGGTCCGAGCCCTCCCAGCAGCCATAGGACCATCGCGCCGGCGTCGGCGGCGGGGTCCCCGGCGGTGACCAGGAGCAACCCGAGCGGCAGCCACGACAGCAGGATGGCGAGCAGGACGAACGTCACCGCGCGCGATGCGACCGCACCAGCTGGGACGCCGGGCAGCAGCGCGCCGCCGCCGGCGACAGGCCGGCGATCGCCCGGGGGTGGTGGCGATGGCATCGCCCCAGCCTGCGGGGCCGGCCGGCAGCCAGCCAGGGGCGGAGGCCACCGCCGGGGGAGGACCGTTGCCGGCGGGTCGCTCTGTGGGGGGAAGCGATCGCGGATGCGCGGCGTTGCCTCTGTGTGTGCGGGCACTTCCCCGGCACATCTCCGGCACGTCCCCGGCCCATCCATCGGGAGTGACCATGCCAACCATCCGGGTCACCATCGACCGCGACGACCGTGCCAGCGCGCGGGTGGTCGAGTCCCTCACGGCGCTGGACGATCCCGCCGCGGGCGTCGAGGTGGAGATCCGGGACGCGCGCGAGGACCCGGAGGCCGCCGACTTCCTGGATCGGCTGGTGTGCTGTGGATCGGTGACCCCGGTCGTGGAGGTCGGGGGGCTGCTGCTGACGGCACCCACCGCCGCGGAAGCGCTGCTGGCCGTGCGACGGGCGCTTCCCGAACTGGTCGGCTGAGGGTTCGACGCCGGTCAAGCGCGTGCGGTGCTCGGCCGTGCGGCTCTCGGCTCAGCCGCCGGAGGAGTGCCCGGGGAACACCCGGGCGGTCGGGTCGATGTAGACCGCCGCGTTGTTGACCGCGGTCGCGGCCTCGCCGAAGCCCACCGAGATCAGCCGCACCTTGCCCTCGTACTCGGTGATGTCGCCCGCGGCGAAGACCCCTTCCAGGGTCGTCTGCATGCGGGTGTCCACCAGGATGTTGCGGCCGTCGATGACGATGTCCCAGGTCCTCAGCGGACCGAGGTCGGACTTGAACCCCAGGGCGGCGACCACCTTGTTGACCTTCAGGAGGCGCCGCTCGTCGGTCCGGTTGTCGAACACCTCGACGGCCTCGATGCCGTGGGCACCCTCGATCGTGGACACCTCGGTGTAGGTCAGCACCTCGACGCTGGAGGCCAGGAGCTTGGTGACGGAGTCCTCGTGGGCCCGGAAGCGGTCGCGGCGGTGGATCAGGGTGAGCGTGCGGGCGATCCCCTCGAGGTTCAGCGCCCAGTCCACGGCGGAGTCGCCGCCGCCGACGATCAGGACGTCGTCGTCACGCATCGACTCCAGCGCCCGCACGAAGTACACCAGGCCGCGGCCCACGAAGGCCTCGCCGTCGGGCAGCGGGCGGGGCGTGAAGTGGCCGATGCCCCCGGTGATGGCCACGGACTTGGTGCGCACCTCGTCGCCGTGGCTGGTGGTGACGGTGAAGGTCCCGTCCTCGTGGCGGACCAGGTCGTCGGCACGGTGACCCAGAAGGTAGTTGGGCTCGTAGGGGGCGGTCTGCTCGACCAGTCGGTCGATCAACTCCTTGCCCTTCACCGCCGGGAACCCGGCGACGTCGAAGATGTCCTTCTCCGGATACAGGGCCGTCACCTGCCCGCCGGGCTCGGACAGCGAGTCGATGACGGCGGTCGACAGGCCACGGAACCCGGCGTAGTAGGCCGCGTACAGCCCTGTTGGGCCCGCACCGACGATGGTCAGATCGACGTCGAGTTGCGTCACGTT
>PWEU01000081.1 GCA_003554005.1 Nitriliruptoraceae bacterium | reverse complement strand
GCGGGCAGGAGCCGAAGGCTCGGTAGCGGCATCGACGAGCCGGCGGATCGGTGCCGTGCCCTGCAGCGCGTCGACCTGCTCGAGGTACCAGTCGGAGGCCTCATCGGCGAGCCCGGCGCGGACCACGAGCGCCTCGAGGGCCTCGTCGACCTGCTCGGTGGTCGTGCGCCGGTGGCCGACGTCGAGGTGGGCGCGGTGCAGTTCGGCCGTCGCGTCGCGCTGCGCGAGCAAACGCTCGAGCCAGCTGAGCGCGTGGTCCCGCTCCTCCAAGAGCCGGTCCGCCTCCGACCGGAGCTCAGCGGCGGTGCCGCGGAGCGCCGCGAGGTCGCCGTCGAGGTCGGCGATGCGCGCCTCCAGTTCGGCGACGCTGGCCGGGGTGCCCGCCGCGGCCGGAGCCTGGCCGAGGAGCGCCACCGCGAGGAGCAGCACCAGCGCAGCCGTCAGGGAGGCCGCGGACCAAAGAGCCACCCGCGACCAGTTGGTCGGGGGCGAGCTGCTGCCGATCGGGAGCACGGCGACTCCGGGGGAAGGCGGGATCGCAAAGCGGGCACGGGACACACCAGGCATCGGCCGCTGGGGCGTCCCCTTGAGCTGCCGGTCGACGAGGTGGAGGTAGCGTGGCGGTGTGGACGTACAGCTCCGTGTCTACGCCGGGCTCGTGGACCTGCTCGCGCGGGCCGAGCTCGAGGTGCCGTTCGGGCAGCCGAGGTCGGTCAAGGACCTCCTGGGGTCCGTCGGCATCCCACGGTGTGAGCTCGGGTTCCTGCTGGTCGACGGCGAGGCCGCCACGCCGGATCGGCTGCTGGTCGGCGGTGAACGGGTGGCCGCCTACCCGCCCCTGCACCAGCTCGTTCCGGATCCGGGCGACGACCTGTGGCCGACACCGCCCGACCCCCGCCGCTTCGTGCTGGATGTGCACCTCGGGACCCTGTGCCGACGGCTACGTCTGCTCGGCTTCGATGTCTGGTACCGGTCCTTCGCTGATGACGACGAGTTGGCGGCCGTTGCGGTGACCGAGGGCCGGATACTGCTCAGTCGTGATCGGCAGCTGCTCCTGCGGCGGACGATCATCCACGGCTACTGCCCCCGGGCCGACGACCCGGACGACCAGCTCACCGAGGTGGCTGAGCGGTACGGGCTCGGGGATCGGTGCCGCCCGCTGACGCGCTGCGTGCGCTGCAACGGCGACCTCGAGGTGGTCGACAAGGCCGAGGGGCTGGAGGAGCTCCCGCCTCGTACCCGGCGAGCGTTCGACACCTTCGCCCGCTGTTCGGTCTGTCGACAGGTGTACTGGCCCGGCGCGCACACGCCGGCGATCGAGCGCATCCTGTCCGGCGTCGGTGCCCAGGGCACCGGGGCGCGGTGAGGTATCGGAGGCGGTGGGGGCGCGGCGAGCACCGCAGGTCTCACGCCAGGCCGTCGGAGGAGCTCGAGGGATCCGGGATACCGAGCTCCTGCTCCAGCGCAGCGACCCGTCGCGTCAACGCCCGCACGAGCTCCACGAGCTCGGCGATCGACACCTCGCCGTCTCCAGCCGGCAGCGGCCCGTCGGAGCCCGGCGATGTCACGTCGTCGCTCAGGCGGGGGTCGGGCGGGTCCGCGTGTGCGGGGCCGTCCGATCGGGCCGTCGCGGCACCCGGCTCGTTCCCACCGAGCAGGTGTCGCCACCGCGCCTGCTTCTCTCCGGGCCGGCGCGGCAGCTGCTCGACCAGGCCCCTTTCGCTCAGCTCGGCCAGGGCCGCCTCGAGGGCCGCGGCATCCGCGATCGGGTGGAGCCGCTGGGTGCGCGTACGGAGCTCGCCGGGAGTCTGCGCGCCCCGCAGCAGCAGCACCGCCAGGATCGCCAGCGGTGCGGTCGACGACAGTTGGAGCTGTTCGTCGAGGCGGTGGGCGTGCTTCTCGGCTCGTTCTCCCGCGCGCAGCACCCGCCGTGTCAGCGCCCGCTCCCGTAGGCGGATCAGCTCGGGACGGAGCACGGTGGTGTCGTAGCTGACCACGGGGTCACGGTTGGGCGACTGGTTGCAGCCGGCGAGCAGCGCCTTCTCCGTCAGCGGGTAGTTGTCGGGCGTCGCCAGCTGCTTCTCGACGAGGACCCCGAGGACGCGGAGCTGAACCTCGCTGAGCGGTTCACGTCGTAGGTCCATGGTCGGCGATCCTAGCCGCGCCGTGCCGTACGGACCCGTGGACGAGGTTCCGCAGGCACCCACGGACGCTGGGCAGCTCCGATGTGAAGGCGCGTGCCGATCTCAGGGGCGGGTCTCGCCGACGCAACCGTCCGCGGCGACGCAGTAGCGGTCGCCGTCGTCGTCGGTCAGCGCCCGCGGGTAGGCACCACCGCCGATCCGGCGCGCGGCGTCGGTCGCGGCCTCCTGGTCCTCGAAGGGCCCCTCCACGATCACCCACAGCCCGGGGTTGAGCGAGGGGTAGTGCGAGGACCACAGCAGCAGACGATCCCCGTCGGTCTCGACGCGGTCCAGCGCCTCCTCCTCGCCGAAGTCCTCACCCGATAGCGACTCGATGACGGCGACCCAACGCTCCCGGGACCCGGAGAGCACGATCGGTGCCCGGTCGCACTCCTCGAACTCCCACGGCCGTAGCTGCTCGACGGGCGTGTCATCGGCGATCTCCACCACGCACCCACCGCCGAGGTCGACGGTCGTCTGCGAGCCCTCGACGTCGTCGGAGCCCTCGGCCTCCTCCGAGGCCGCGTCACCGTCCTCCGGCCCGCCGTCGCCGGACCCCTCGCCGGGCCCCTCCTCGGGCGCTGCCGAGCCGGCATCGCCGGGGCTCGGCTCCGGCGGCGGCGCAGCCGGGTCGATGTCCACGAGCACGTCACGCTCGAGGTCGGGGGAGCCGGTCGTGAGCAGGGCGATCCCCCACAGCCCCAGGCTCCCCAGCAGCAGCGCGACGACGATCGCGGCGGCACGGGACCGCTCGCGGGAGCGGAACGGGGGTGAACCGGTCATGGCGCTCCTTCGGGTCCTGAACCGTAGCCAGCCTCGGCGGTGAGGTCGGTCAGGTGCGGGCGCGGAACACCTTCGTCCCTCCAGGTCCCCGGGGGGTCTCCACCTCGGTGCCCCTGGCGCTCACAGCGTGGTCTCGAACCAGCTGCTGGCCACTCCCACGAGGTGTTCGGCCACCGCACGGTCGCTGACGAGGTGGTCGGCACCGATCAGGGGGTGGAAGCCCTTCGGCTGGCGAGCGGCCGCGAAGATGCGCTCACCCTCCTCGATGCCGACCACCTGGTCGTCCGGCGCGTGGATCACCAGCAGCGGCCGGTCGAGGTCCGCGACTGCTCCCGACTGGTCGTGCGCATCGAGCTCGTCGAGGAACCGGTTGGAGACGGCCAGGTCGCGACCTGCGATGCGGATCCCGACGCGGTCGTCGGGGAGCTCTTCGGCGTCGGTGAACAGGTGCCGCAGGTGGGCCGGCGAGGAGGGTGCGGCGAGGGTGACCACTGAGCGCACCGTGTGCAGGCGGGGCGCAGCGAGCAGGCTCGCGGCACCTCCCAGGCTGTGACCGAGCAGGCCGCAGGGGCCGAACCCCTGGTCGATCAGCGCCGTGGCGGCGGCCACCAGGTCGCGGACGCTGTGGGCCACGGTCGTGGTGTCGAAGGCTCCGTCGCTGTCCCCGAGCCCCGTGAAGTCGAACCGGAGCCCGGCGAACCCGGCTTGCTCGAGGCCCCGGGCGAGACGGGTCATCGTGTGGATGTCCTTGGAGCAGGTGAAGCAGTGCGCGAGCAGGATGCTGCCGGATACCTCGCCGTCGGGGACGTGCAGCACCCCGGCCAGCGTGGCGCCGGTGCTCCCGGGGAAGGTGAGATCCTGGGTGCTCATCGGGGGGCTCCTGTGACGGTCGGTGGGGTCGGGGGTCGGCCGGCGGGTCGTTGGGGGTCGGCCGGCGGGTCGTTGGGGGTCGGCCGGCGGGTCGTCGGGGCCTGTTGCCGGTCCGGGGATGCCCGGGAGGTGCAGGGAACACGAGGCGGTGCCACGGTGTTCCCCGACCATGACGACCACGACCATACGGGCACGGACGGGTACCGATAGCGTCGCGCTCGTGACGGACGATCGCACCGATGCGCGCTTCCGGGAGCAGGTGCTCCCGGAGCTCGAGGGGCTCTACCGGGTCGCGCGTCGTTTGACCGGGTCCGCAGCGGACGCCGAGGATCTGGTCCAGGACACCCTGCTCAAGGCCTACCGCGCCTTCGACCGTTTCGACGGCCGCTACCTGCGGGCCTGGCTGCTCACCATCATGCGGAACCATCACCGCAACCAGCTCCGCAAGCGTCGCCCGGACCTGCTGGACGACGAGGTGGCCCAACGGCTGCCGGGGCACGGCCAGGACGCCCGACGCGACGGGGTCGAGGAGCGGGCGTTCCACGACGACCTCGACCCGGTGGTCCGCGAGGCGTTGCGGTCGCTGTCGCCCAAGCACCGTTCGGTGATCGCCCTGGTCGATCTGGACGGCCTGACCTACCGCGAGGCGGCGGAGCTGCTCGCGGTGCCCGTGGGCACGGTGATGAGCCGGCTCCACCGGGCCCGGAGCAAGGTGAGATCACGCCTCGAGGGCCACCTCGACGTGGAGGACGAGAGTTGATGCGCCGTCGACCCCAGCTGCCGCTGCCACCCGAGCCCGACTGCCACGAGGTGGGTGCGGTCCTGCAGTCCTACCTCGACGGTGAGCTCGGGGCGGAGGACACTGGCGTCGTCGCCGCCCACCTCGAGCACTGCGAGCGGTGCGGGATCGAGGCGGCCACGGTGAACAGGGTCGTCGACGCGATCCGCCGTCAGCGTCCCGACCTCGACCCGGAACCGGTCTCGCGGCTGACGGGCTTCGTAGAGCAGCTGGGATCGGGTGGTCCCGACCCCGATGACGGCTGAGCATCCCGCCCGTATCTGAACGGCGAGGGTCGCCGACGTCGGTGTCGCCCTGCGTGGTCAGACGGTGTCGCCGTGCGTGGGATCCGGGACGCGGAACCCGTCGAGCCCCGTGCGGCACAGTTCGGCGCTGACCTGCGGATCAGCGGGTGCGTCGCAGCTGAACGACCACATAGCAGCCGGCGACGACTCGGGGATGAACCACTGGCGCACGTAGCGTTCCTCGCCGCCGAACACCTCGGCGGGGACCGTGAAGGCCACGAGCGCGATGTCCCGGTCGTTCCAGGAGGCGACCCGCGCCTCGCGGACCTCCAGTCCCTGGGCGACGAAGCGGTCCCGCAGGTCGGCGGCGAGTTCCTCCAACCCGAGCTCCAGCCCGGGATCCGACCGGTTGACGTTCACCTGCCAGGACACGACCGTGCCGGGGACGGTGTCGGCGTCGGCCACGACCGCCCGGATGTTGCTATCGGCTGTCGCCGAACCCAGGGCCGGAAGCCAGAAGCCAGCCCAGGCAGTGTCCTCCGTCGCGCTGCCGACCTCATCGATCGGCGCGCCCAGGGTCCACACCGCCGCGTGGCTCGGACGTGCCAGCACGAAGCTGCCGTCCCGGGGGTCATCGACGACGTCGGCGTCCCAGCCGTCACCGAGCTCCTCGGCGATGGCCTGGGACTGCTCCTCGGGTGTGGCGGGTGCGTCACCGGTACAGCCGGCGACCGCGAACCCGACCGAGAAGGCGAGCAGGGTGAAGCGACGCATGCATCCTCATCGTGGTTCGGTGACAGGGTAGAGAGGGAACCCACGGCCTCGTCATATCGTTCCACCCGCCTCGTGCCGCCATCGTCGGCGTCAGGCGTTGCGGTCGGCCCGGACCGTGGCTCTGCGCCCCTTGATCGTGGATCCCCGTAGCGCACGGATCACCTCGTCGGCCGCATGTCGGGGGACCTCGACCAGGGAGAAGTTGGGCGTGATCTCGATGTTGCCCACGTCCCGGCCGCTCAGCCCCGATTCGTTCGCGATGGCGCCCACCAGATCCTTGGGGCGGATCCCGGCGCGCTGGCCGGCACCTATGAAGATGCGGACGGTGTCGCCGCCCCCCCCACGTCGGGTGTCGGCGCTCGGATGGGTGCCCCGTGCGCCGCCCCGTGCGCCGCCCCGTGCGCCGCCCCGTGCGCCGCCCCGTGCGCCGCCCCGCGCGGCGCCGCGACCGCCGTCCGGCCCACGCCGCTGGCCGCCGCGGCTGCCCTTGCCGCCCCGGTCGTCGTAGAGCCGGACCTGCGGCAGCTCCTCCTCGTCGTCATCGGTCCCGGCGACCTGTTCGTGCACCAGCGAGATCGCGGCCAGGGTCAGCTCCATGAGGTCGAACCCGTCGCCGAGGGACTCGATCACGCCACGGAAGCGCTCCAGGTCCTCCTCGCCGAGCAGCCGGGCCTCCAGCGTCTCCCGGGTCAGTTCCAGCCGGCGGGCCCGGAGGTCGGCGACCGAGGGGATCGAGGCCACCTCCAGCTCGGCGCCGGTGTGCTGCTCGATGGCCCGGACCAGCCGCTGCTGGCGCGGCTCGACCAGCGTGATCGCCACGCCGGACCGACCCGCCCGGCCCCCCCGTCCGATGCGGTGGGTGTAGGACTCCGGCGCGGCGGGCACGTCGTAGTTGATGACGTGGCTGAGGTGGTCGATGTCCAGTCCGCGGGCGGCGACGTCGGTGGCCACCAGCAGGTCCGCCGTGCCGGCCCGGAGGCGGTCCATAACCCGGTCCCGTTGCTCCTGGTCCATCCCGCCGTGGAGCGCCTCGGCGCGGTAGCCGCGCCCGTTCATCACCTCGGTCAGCTCATCCCCCTCGGTGCGGGTCCCGCAGAACACGATCGCGGCGTCGGGGGCCTCGACGTCCAGGATGCGACCCAGCGCCGCCGGCTTGTGGGCCCGCGCGACGACGTAGGCGCTCTGCCGCACCTGAGGGCTGTGCCGCACGCCTGCTTGCTCGCGTCCGATGGTGACGCGCAGCGGGTCGTCGAGGTAGCGCCGCGCGAGCTGGTCGATGCGCGGCGGCAGGGTCGCGGAGAACAGCACGGTCTGGCGGGTCGTGGGCGTGGCCGTCAGGATCGTGTCGAGGTCCTCCGCGAAGCCCATGTCCAGCATCTCGTCGGCCTCGTCGAGCACCACCACCTCGAGGTCGTCGAGGTGGAGGGTGCCCCGGGCGAGGTGGTCGACGGCCCGGCCGGGGGTGGCCACCACCACGTCCACGCCACGCGCCAGTGCCTTGAGCTGTCGCCAGACCGGTTGCCCTCCGTAGACGGGCAGGACGCGAGCCTCGACGCCTCGGCCGTAGGTGTGGACGGCCTGGGACACCTGCATGGCGAGCTCGCGGGTGGGGACCAGGATCAGGGCGGTGGGGTTGCGGCCGCGGTCGCCGGCGGGCAGGCGTTGCAGGATCGGCAGGGCGAAGGCGGCGGTCTTGCCGGTGCCGGTGGCCGCCTGGCCCAGCAGGTCCCGGCCGGCGAGCAGCGGGCCGATGGCCCCACGCTGGATCGGGGGCGGTTCCTCATAGCCGAGCTGCTGCAGCGCGGCCACCAGTCGGTGGTCCAACCCGAGCTCGGCGAAGAGCGAGGTGTCGATGGGAGCGGGCATCTGCTTCGATCCGGGTGGGTGAGTGGGCGATGTCGCGCGGGCCGCGGGCTGGAGGAACGGCACGTAGTGTCGCCGACCGTGGCCGTTCGGGTCGTCGTTCAGCGTGGCCGTTCGATGGCCGTCGGCGGTGGGACCGGTTGGGGAGTGGCCAGGAACGCCGGGACCGCGTCGGGGGCCAGCGGCTTCGACCACAGGTAGCCCTGGGCCAGCTGGCAGCCGAGCGCGCGCAGGTGGGCCACCTGCACCTCGGCGTCCACTCCCTCGGCGATCACCTCGAGGCCCTGGGCGGCGGCGATCGCCAGCAGCGCGGCGATGACGGGATCGGCGTCGGCGTCGACGCCGAGCGGGGTGACGAAGGACCGGTCGATCTTCAGCCCGTGGAAGGGGAACCGGCCCAGCTGGGCGAAGGAGGAGTAGCCGGTCCCGAAGTCGTCGATGTGGATCCGGACGCCGACGTCGGCCATGGCCTGGAGCTTGGCGGTCGTCACGTCGCTGTGGTCCGCCAGCACGGTCTCGGTGACCTCGAGGGCGAGCCGCTCGGGTGCCAGCCCGGCGTCGTCGAGCACGCCCGCCACGGTCGGCACCAGATCGACGTCGAGGAGCTGCCGTGCCGAGACGTTGATCGCGAGCTGCAGCCTGCGGTCCACGCCGAGCTCGTCCCACGTCGCCAGCTGCTCGCAGGCCCGTCGCAGCACCCAGGCGCAGATCGGCACGATGGCGCCGTTGCGCTCGGCCAGCGGCACGAACTCCCCCGGACCGATCTCTCCGAGCTCCGGGTGGTCCCAGAGCAGCAGCGCCTCCATACAGGGCACTGTGCCGGTGCTGAGGTCGACCAGCGGCTGGTACGCGAGGCGGAACTGCTCGGTGATGGTCGGTGTGGACAGCTCGTACTCCAGCCGCAGCCGCCGTTCCTCCTCGCGACGCAGCTCGTCGTCGCAGACGCGGATCCGTTCGGTCTCGGAGGCCTGGGCGGCGCTGAGCGCCAGGTTCGCATCGCGCAGCACCCCCGCCGGGGTGCCGCCTGAGGTGCTCGTCGAGGCGGCACCGGCCCGCACGCGTAGCAGCAGGGTGCCGCCTCCCGGGGTGGCGAAGGGTTCCTCGAACAGCCGGACGAGGTCGTGGGCGAGCGCCAGGGCGGCGGCCTCGCCGGGCTCGGAGCCGACCAGGACCCCGAACTCGTCCCCGCTGGTGCGCGCGACGGTGCCCTCGGCTCCGACCGTCGCCTGCAACCGGCGGGCGACGGAGCGGAGCAGGTAGTCGCCGGTGCGGTGACCGACGCGGTCGTTGATCCCCGCCATCCCGATCATGTCGAGCAGGACCAGCGACCCCGGCTGGACCTCTCCCCGAGCGGGATCGAGGAAGCGTCGCAGTTGCTCCAGCAGCTGGTCACGGTTGGCCAGCCCGGTCAGACCGTCGTGGGGGGTCTGGTGCTCGAGCCGGGAGCGCATGGTCAGCTCGTCGGTGAGGTCCCGGGCGGTGACCACGACCCCTGCCACCGCCTCGAGGTTGCGCAGGTCCGACAGCGTGAGGGCCAGGTGGCGCCGGCGACCGTCGGCCCGCTCGATCTGCACGATGTGGTGTCGGGTGGGGTCCGGACCGGCCAGCAGCGACCGCCAGGCGGCACTCAGCTGCGGGCGGTCGCGTGCGTCGACCCGGGCCAGGATGTCCTCGATCGAGGGTGACGGTGTCCCGAGGAAGCTCACGGCCGCCGGGCTCATGTAGGTGACCTGCCGCTGGGCGTCCAGCACCACGATGGGGTCGCCGGTGTGCTCCACCAGGGCCTCGAATCGACGCTGAGAGGCATCCAACTGATCACCCAACTGGTCGACCCGCCGTCGCGCGTCCTCCTCGCTGGCGGTCATCAGCCGGAGCGCGCGCTGCTGTTCGGTGAGGTCGTGGATCACCACGTTGACCAGCCCACGGGCCCCGACCCGGGCCGGGGCGATCACCACCTCGACGTCACGGAGTTCCCCGTCGGCGAGCCGGTGCCGTGCCAGCGTCCGCCACGGTGGTCCCTCACCTGCCGGGTCGTCGGCGGCGTCCGACGTCCCGGCTGGGAGGACGGGGTGCTGGTCGGCGTCGGCGTTGGCAGCGGCGTCGGCATCGGCGTCGGCGTCGGCGTTGGCATCGGCGTCGGCAGGGTGAGCGGAGGCCGTGAGGTCGTCGAGGTGGAGACCGGCGAAGGTGTCCGCGTCGAAGCCGTAGAACCGCTCGGCGGCATCGTTGGCTGCCACGATGGCGCGCTCGCACGGATCCAGCAGGAGCATGATCGACGGGTGGGTGACGAACAGCCGGCGCCAGTCCTGTTCGCTGAGCTCGGCCTCGACCATCCGCTCGAACGCTCCGCCCTGTGACCGTGACGGGCCCTGGGGCCCCTTCGTCGCCGCCGACGGTAGGTCACGATTACCGTGGCTGCTCACCGCGTCTGCGACCGGGGGAGGAACGCATGCCCGTCGTCGGTTGCCCGCTGTGCGGCGAGGAGGAGGACCTCACCGGCGAACGGGTCGACGAGCGCATCCTGCTGACCTGTGAGG
>PWEU01000306.1 GCA_003554005.1 Nitriliruptoraceae bacterium | reverse complement strand
TGGGGCCGGAACTTTTTGACTTCGGTTACGGCCCCTTTCGCTGGGTCTGCCTGAGCGGTGATCCGGAAGACTTAAGAAAAACTGACCGGGCCGCCATGGAATGTATTGATTCTGAGCGTTGTGGTCAGGATCGCGATAACTATGTCTGGATTCGTGATGCCGAGAAAAATAAACTGGTAGTCGGAACCCAGGCCAGGATTCTCTACCAGGATTGCCGCGGCCGGACGGAAATTGCCCTTAAATTCAATGAAATGGTGCGCAACGGTGAGGTAGGCCCGATCATGCTTGGCCGGGATCACCACGATGTCAGTGGTACCGATTCGCCCTTCCGTGAAACCGCCAATATCAAGGACGGCAGCAATGTTATGGCCGAAATGGCTATTCAGTGTTATGCCGGCAACGCAGCCCGGGGTATGAGTCTGATCGCCCTTCATAACGGAGGAGGCGTGGGCATCGGCAAAGCCATCAACGGAGGTTTTGGCATGGTTCTGGACGGCAGCGAAAAGGCCGACCGCATCCTGAACACTGCCATGCCCTGGGATGTTATGGGCGGGGTGGCCCGCCGTGCCTGGGCCAGGAATGAAAACTCTATTACCACCAGTATTGAATACAACAGGGATCATGCAGATACCGACCAGATTACCCTGCCATACCTGGCCGACGAGAACCTGGTAGCCGACCTGGTCGAAAAAGTTTTTAGCAAATAAATTAAAACAGTACAAGAAGTTCAATCTTAAAAACAAGCAGTCACTTCAGCTCGCATTAATCAGTGAACAAAGGCTTTTTCTAGGCTGGAATATATAGTGAGGTGGTAATAATGAAAGCAACTTTAATTGTAAAAAACGCGGCCCAGGTTGTGACCTCGGAAGGCGCTTCGCTGGCTCCGCTTACCGGAGAAAAACAGGGCCAGATCAGGGTTATTGAAAACGGTGCCGTTGCCGCCAATGGTGAGCAGATTGTTGCCGTCGGCACTACTGCCGAATTAGAGCAAAAAATCGAAACCGATGCAGCAACCAGGGTTGTTGACGCATCCGGCCAGGTAGTGCTGCCGGGCCTGGTAGACCCCCATACACACGTTGTGTTCGGGGGTTCCCGCGAGCATGAGTTTTCACTCAAGCTGGAAGGGGTTCCCTACCTGGAGATCCTGGCCCGTGGTGGTGGAATCTTAAGCAGTGTTGAAATGACCAGGGCAGCCACGGAAGATGAGCTGGTTGCAGCCGGAATAAAGTACTGCCGCCAGATGCTGGCCCAGGGTACCACTACGGCAGAAGCAAAAAGCGGTTATGGCCTGTCAACCGAGGCCGAGTTGAAAACCCTGCGTGCCATTCACCAGGTAGACGGTGCCCAGCCGATCGACCTGGTGCCTACTTTTTTGGGTGCTCATGCTGTGCCGAAAGAATACAAAGGGGAACCGGATCGTTACCTGGATCTGGTTATCGATGAAATGCTGCCCCGGGTGGTTGAAAATAACCTGGCCCGATACTGCGATGTCTTCTGTGAAGAAGGTGTCTTTTCAGTGGAACAGTCCCGTCGGGTTTTAAATGCTGCCCGCGAGATGGGCTTGGAACTGAAAATGCATGCCGATGAAATAGTTCCCCTGGGTGGCGCCGAACTGGCTGCTGAACTGGGAGCTGTATCGGCCGACCACCTTCTGGTTATTTCCGATGAAGGGATCAGGCGGATGGCTGAAGAAGGAGTTATCGCCGTAATTCTGCCCGGCACGACTTTCTACCTGCGGGAGGATCATTATGCTCCGGGTAGGAAAATGATTGAAGCAGGTGTCCCGGTGGCCCTGGCTACCGATTTCAACCCGGGTAGTTCACCGAACAACAACCTGCAGCTGATCATTAATATTGCTTCGCTATACCTGCGGATGACTCCGGCCGAGGTAATTAATGCCATAACTATTAATTCTGCACATGCCGTCGGTCGCGCTGCAGAGGTAGGAAGCCTGGAAGCCGGGAAAAAGGCCGACCTGGTACTATTTGATGCTCCGAATTATGATTATCTTGCCTATAGATATGGAACAAACCTGGTCAGTAAAGTGATAAAAAATGGACAACTGGTAGTGGAGGTGTAATGCAAAAGTGACCAAGATAGTACAGTGCGTCCCCAACTTCAGCGAAGGGCGCAGGGTGGAAGTAATTGAGGAAATAGTTGGTTCAATAAAAAATGTTAAAGGTGTAACCCTGCTTGATTACTCTTATGATGAAAGCCACAACCGCTCGGTAGTTACCTTTATCGGTGATCCCGATGGGGTAGTTGAGGCCGCTTTTAAGGCAGCCAAAACGGCAGCAGAAAGGATCGATATGGCTGAACATAGCGGCGGGCACCCACGTATGGGAGCCACCGATGTAATACCGTTTATTCCTGTTAAGGGCGTAACCATGGAGGACTGTATTGAGCTGGCCAACCGGCTTGGTGAAAAGCTGGCTGAAGAGCTGAATATCCCGGTATACCTCTATGAAGAAGCGGCTACCAGTCCAAGTCGAAAAAATTTATCAGATGTGCGCCGCGGCCAGTATGAAGGTCTAATTGAAGCAATTAAAGAACCGGAGCGCAAGCCGGATTTTGGCCCGGCTGAAGTGAACCGCAGGGCAGGAGTTACTGCTGTGGGAGCCCGGCCGCCACTTATTGCTTACAATATAAACCTGGATACAGGTAACGTTGATATAGCCAAGAATATTGCCCGGGCAATAAGAGGCAGCAGCGGTGGTTTTCCATCTGTTAAGGGCCTGGGTATTATGATCGAGGAAACGGGCAAAGCCCAGGTTACCATCAATGTGTGCGATTTCAAAAAAGTGCCCCTGCACCGGATTTTTGAAATAGTAAAAAGAGAAGCGGCCCGTTATGGTGTCGCGGTAATCAGCAGTGAAATAGTAGGGCTAACCCCGCTCGATGCCCTGGTTGATGCAGCAGAATTTTACCTGCAATTTGACGGTTTTGATCGCAGCCAGGTTTTAGAAAATAGATTACTGGAGTGATAAAAAAGTGGATAATAACAAGCAGGGAAGTGAGTCTCACCACCCAGGTCAAGATTTGCCCGATCATGAACTGAGCCGTAAACCTTCAGCTATGCCTGATCTAAGAGCAGCGATGCGCCTCTATCTGGGTATATTTGTCCTGTTAATTTTAATCGGATCCTTTGTCCAGGTTATGCACTTTGAAATCGGGATGATTATTACCCAGGTCTTCTTGATTCTTCTTCCTGCAATCTGGTTCTGGAAACGGTACGGTGTTGATAAGGTTAAGTTTGCCAGGCTTTATCCGTTAAAGCTTAAGCTTATCCCCACTATCCTGGTCCTGGCCGGCGTTATGTGGATTATTAACATGATTGTCGCAGCAAGCCTGGTAACCGGGTTGATGGAAATTGGGTATGAGCCAATTGCTGTTATTGAACCACCGCAGACCATTATACAATACCTGGGATACGTGCTGGTCCTTTCAGTTTTCGCCGGTATCTGTGAAGAAGTTTTGTTTCGTGGGGCAATTATGCCGTCAATGGAAGAGCGCGGTATCGTGCCGGCAATTATTTTCAGCTCACTTCTCTTTGCCCTCTTTCATATATCATTTCTTAATCTTTTCAGCACTTTTATGCTGGGCATTGTGATGGCAGTTTTGGTTATCAAAACAGGTTCTATTTGGGCAGGCATTATCTATCACATGGCTAATAACTTTATTGCTGCAACTTACCTTTATATTGCCGGCCAACACGAAACTGCCACGGAAGTGGATTTTCAGGCTATGCTTGCTTTAATTCCGCTGCTGGTAGTTGCAGTTGTAGCAGCTTACTTTCTCTTCCGATTGCTGCACCGGCAGACCGGTGGCAGGCCGCTGCTTGAAAACAGGAAAAGCTGGTTGCCCCGCGGCTGGTTCAGTTTTGTTTTTGTTGCCGCTCTTTTTATTTTCCTGGTGATGGCCATGTTAGAGCTGGCCGTCGGTTTTGGCTGGTTCGATCTCGGCATGTAAATTTAATGAAGGAGGAATTCAATTATGAGTTTGGAAGGCAAGAGAATTGCCATATTTCTGGAGCAGATTTATGAAGATCCCGAGTTCTGGTATCCCTATTACCGTTTCCTGGAGGCCGGGGCGGAAGTAACTGTAATAGCACCTGAAGTAAAGGTTTATCAGAGCAAGCACGGATATCCGGCTAAGGCAGATCTGGCTGCTGCAGATGCAAAAGCCGGGGATTATGATGCAGTGATTATCCCGGGTGGATATTCACCGGACCATATGCGTCGCTCAAAAGCTATGGTCGATTTGCTGCAGCAGGCTTATGATCAGGGCAAAATCATTGCTTCAATTTGTCATGGCCCCTGGATGCTTGCTTCAGTGGGTGCGGTTAAAGGAAAGAAAGTAACCTCGTTTTTCTCTATCAAGGATGACCTGGTCAATGCCGGGGCTGACTATGTTGACCGGGAAGTAGTTCGCGACGGCAATGTCATTACCTCGCGTACTCCGGCCGATTTGCCGGCATTTTGCAAAGAAATAATTGCGGCTTTAAATGGCTAAGCTAATAAAGAGGCGGCGGGTTTGAAAAGTTTTCCCGCCGCTTTCTGTTTTATTTCCATGCCTGCACTTTATGCTTGCTTCAGTTCTCTTCAGTTGGCTGTGCAGTTACTTTTATCTTAAAGAATGTGCCCCGTTCCTTTTTTTCAGTTTCAATTAACCCTCTTGACTGGAGCAGGTTTAAATATTTTTGAACTTCCGCCGGTCTCAGGCTTAAAGCCTGCTGCAGGTCTGAAACAGTGCAGGGTCTGCGGCGCAATGTGTTTAAAATGCGGTTATTCTGTAAATCTCTTATTGAGGAGGTCTTCTGTTCCGGTTTAAAAGTGCCGATCAACTCGGCACTACCAAGGTAATCAGCTATTTCCCGCAGCTTTTCTTCAGGAGCGGCTTCAACCCACTCTTCAGTGCCCGGCCTGTCCAGTGTCCCGATCTGGATAAGGTCGGGCTTGATTTTTTCCAGGGTCTCTTTAAGTGATTTCAGTTCTTCTGAAGTGTCGTTGATACCCGGTATGATCAATATTTCTATGATCATAAGTCCCTTGTATTCATGGCGTAGTGAAACCAGGCCCTCGATTATTTCATCGCAGTTAAGCTCTTCATCGGGACGGTTAACCTGGTTAAAGGCCTCGCTGCAGGCTGCATCGAGCGAGGGAATAATCAGGTCTGCCCTTAAAACTTCTTTCCGCAAAGCCGTATCGGTAAATAGGGTGCCGTTGGTTAACAGGCAAACCTTGTAATCAGGATAATTGTCTTTTAAATAATCTATAACAGTCCCCAGCCCGGAATGCAAAGTGGGTTCGCCAGAGCCGGAGAAAGTAATATAGTCAAGATCGGGTTCTGAGGCAAGGTAATGATCCAGTTCGGCAGTTACATCTCCGACTGGCACGTACTCTTCACGGGCTGTTGTCAGGTTAGTAGTTTTCCCGCATTCACAATAAACGCAGTTTAGGGTGCAGGTTTTGTGAGGAACTAAATCCACACCGAGCGAAAGACCCAACCGGCGGGAAGGGACCGGTCCGAATAGATAATGGTACTTCATTAAGGCACCTGCCTTTTTATATTATTAACTACATACCATATTCTACATGATCTGATTTGCTTTTTCATGATGGGTTAAATTTTTATAAATGTTATTGATTAATACCCGTAACAGGTTTATAATGATAATAGATATATACCCAATATATTAAAACCAGTAGTTACTAAATGGAGGTTAAGAGATGGAAATCTGCAGAAAGGCTAACAAGGCAGGAGGTGAAAAATAATGAAACTGGCAGTTTGTGCTAAAGGTGAAGGGTTAAAGGCCGAGGTAGATCAGCGCTTTGGACGATGTCCTTTCTTTGTGGTGGTTGACACTAAAAACAAGGGAGTAGTTGAATCGCTTAGTAATGAAAATGCTGAAGCCGCCGGAGGAGCAGGCCCCCAGGCCGCCCAGCTGCTGGCCGGGCGGGATATAGAGGCAGTTGTCCTTGGCAATGTCGGTCCCAATGCTGTTGAAGCTCTAAGGGCGGCAAATATTAAAGTTTATAGCGGCGTAACCGGCACTGTTGAAGATAGCCTGGAGAAATTCCTGGAAGGTAGTTTAAAACTGGTATCTGAAGCGACAGTATCGTCACATTCAGGTATGCGTAAATAAAGGAGGTAAGTTAATATGATTATAGCCGTAGCAACAGAAAATAATATGGTAGCGCAGCACTTTGGCCGCTGTCCTGAGTATACTCTCTTTAAGTTAGCAGAAAACAACATAGCTGAGGAGCAAACTATTCAGAATCCCGGTCATGAACCCGGCTTTTTACCGGGCTATCTTGCAGAAAAAGGCGTCAAATGCATCATTGCCGGAGGGATGGGACCACGAGCACAGTCATTGTTTGATGACCATAGTATAGAAACTTATACAGGCGTTACCGGTCCGGTTAGAGATGTTATCGAAGCATATTTATCCGGGGAATTAAAATCAGGCCCAAGCGCCTGCGAGCACCCTCATGGCAACCATGGGTGTAGTTAAAGAAACTTCTAAATGATTATGGAATGCTAAACAGGAAAGGAGGTATTTCTAATGCCAGGTTACGATGGAGCAGGTCCTGTCGGTATGGGTCCCGGTACAGGTGGCGGTTTTGGCCCCTGTGGCGCCGGGCGGGGCAGAGCTGGATGGCTTAGGAGAGGATATGGCCGCGGCATGGGCAGAGGCTTCGGTAGAGGCTTCCGCCGCATGTGGCAGGCTGAGCCCGGCCCCTTCTATGGACCAGCGGCTGTTAGCCCGGAAGAAGAGAAGGCGTACTTGAAAGAAGAAAAAGAAATGTTAAGGACAGAACTGGAACAAATGGAAAAAAGGCTTGAAGAACTGGAGCAGCAGTAATTGTTCAGGCAAAGCAAACGCTCAGCTCTATTCTATTGCCTATACCTGCTAAATAAAACTGCGCTCGCTGATCGTTTAAGCTGGAACTGCACCGGTTTAGCTTCAACCTTTTGCCTGGGCTGTTCTCGCGATAAGCTCATCCAGAGCTCTCGCTCGATGGCCGACTTCCTGTCGACCAGCCCGCTCCAGGCTTCGCTTCACCGGCATTTCCATGCCTGCACTTTACGCTTGCTCTAGTTTTATTAAGCAGGCTGAGCCGCTACAAATTAGACTACTTTACCCTTTTCCCCGGCCTGGCTGTTCCTGGTTGTGACGACGAAAGTTGGGCCGGGAGGGGTCTATTTTCCCCCAAGCCAGAAAAATTTGTATTGAGAGACTTAATGGTTACAGGAATTGAGGAGATAAAAATGTTAAACCTGGCTATAGCCAGCGGTAAGGGCGGAACCGGTAAAACTACAATCGCGGTAAACCTGGCGTTAACCCTTATAAAAGAAGGTTTACCCGTTCAACTTCTTGATTGTGATGTTGAAGAGCCAAATGCCCACCTGTTTCTCAAACCGGAATTTTCCCACAAGCAAAGTGTCGGAATACCGGTACCCTCAATAGATTTGAGCAAATGCAGTTTTTGTGGATATTGTGCCGAGGTATGTGCTTTTAATGCGCTGGCCGTATTAAAAGATAATGTCATGATTCTTTCCGAGCTTTGCCACGGCTGTGGCAGCTGTGCTTACCTTTGCCCGGAAAAGGCGATAACAGAAAATGATCGTCCGATTGGTATAGTTGAAAGCGGTATGGTAAACAGCCTTTCATTTGCCCATGGTATTCTTAATCCCGGTGAAGCCATGTCGCCACCGCTGATTAATGCAGTTAAAAATTTGATTAATTCAGAAGCGCTGACAATTATTGATGCCCCTCCGGGAACATCCTGCCCGGTAGTGGCAGCAGTAAATGATTGTGATTTTTGTCTGTTAGTTACGGAGCCAACCCCATTTGGCTTAAATGATCTTGATTTGGCCTATCAAATGGTTTCCAAACTGGGTATCTCGGCTGGTGTAGTCATAAACAGATCTGATCTCGGTGATGATGAAGTTGAAGCATATTGTTCGAAAAACAATTTGCCTGTTCTGCAGAAAATTCCCTGGAACCTGGAAGCTGCCCGTTATTATGCCCGCGGTGAGCCCGCTGTAAAGCATCTTTCCGAATGGAAAGTTCTATTCAAGGTATTATATAACAATATCATTAATGTTTGGGAAGGGGCTGTCCGAAAGTGAAAAAGATTACAGTTATAAGCGGCAAGGGCGGAACGGGAAAAACTTCACTTGTCGGCTGCTTTGCTTCTCTTGCCGGTGATAAAGCGGTTCTTGTAGACGGTGATGTAGATGCGGCCAATCTAAGCCTGATTACAAAACCGGTCCGGCTTGAAGCGCATGAATTCTGGGCATCAAAAGTTGCCGAAATTAACCTTGATAGCTGTGAGGACTGCGGGTTATGTTTGGAGCTCTGCAGGTTCGATGCAATATCCGGTGATTATGCAATTGATCCGGTGGCCTGTGAAGGATGCGGCTTTTGTAGTCATGCCTGTCCCCATGGTGCAATCACGATGAATGATATACTTTCAGGAAAATGGTTTGTCTCGCAAACTCCGTATGGCAGCCTGGTTCACGCCCGCCTGGGCATAGCAGAAGAAAATTCGGGCAAGCTGGTTACAACCATCCGTAATAAAGGGGAGCAACTAGCGGAATCTGAACAAAAGGACTACCTGATTATAGATGGTCCCCCGGGAATAGGGTGCCCGGTTATCGCCGCCTTATCCGGGGTGGATGCTGCTTTGATCGTAACCGAGCCAACAGTATCCGGGATTCATGACCTGGAAAGAATCCTTGCTGTTTGCAGGCACTTTGGAGTAGAGGCATCTGTTTGCATAAATCGCTACGATCTGGCAGAAGAGCAATCAAAAACAATAGAAGAATACTGCCTGCGGGAAAATGTGCCCCTGGCCGGAAAAATACCCTTTGACCGGGCTTTCGTCAAGGCCATGATTGAGGGGATCCCCGTGGTTGACTATGTAGATGGTGTGCTGGTGGAAAAGATTAGCGAAGTTTGGAATATAATGAATTGTTCATAAAGGGTATTGTTTAATAACTATTTTTTTGTTAGAATAAATGCAACCAATTAAATAAACTTAGAGGAGTTTGAGAAATGCCGCGTCCTTTTAAGCCCCGCCGGGTAAGTTCAATGCCCCGCTACACCTACTTTAAGCCTACGGGCATCCCCATGCCGCTGCTCGAAGAAGTGGTGCTGACCGTTGATGAAGTGGAAGCGCTGCGTTTAAAAGATATCGAGAAACTGGAACAGCACGAATGCGCGGAGAGGATGGGTGTAGCCCAGAGCACCCTGCAGCGAATCCTGGTTTCTGCCCGGGAAAAGTTGACCAGGGCTATAATTGAAGGGAAGGCCCTGCGCATCCATGGTGGTCCCTATGCCCTGAGCAGTGACCAGGCATGCCCGCGCTGCCGCCGTCAGAGAAGGCGGGCCGCTAACCGCGAAGCATACGAATGTCCCGAATGCGATGAATAGAAGTATTTACTTGCTTTAAACTTTTCAATTAATCCCTTGCCAGTTTAAGATGGAAGTAATAAGCTATACTTATTGTATGGTTTGTTACTTTTTATACATGGAGAATTATAAATGAAAATATCTGTTGACAGCATTGACCAGAACAGGTTGGGAGTATTATATGGAACCGCTTCCTACGTGTTATGGGGTCTGCTTCCGCTCTACTGGAAACTGGTTGAGACGGTTCCGCATATCCAGGTCCTCGGACACCGGATATTCTGGTCATTTGTTTTTATGGTTATAATAGTTGTCATAACCGGTGGCTGGAAAACTATAGTGGCCATTGCTGCAAACAGGCGTAAACTGCTTTTAATGTTTTTGTGCGGCATTATTATCAGTCTCAACTGGTATGTTTATATCTATGCTATAAACACCGATCAGGTTATTGAAGCCAGCATGGGCTACTTTATTAACCCCCTGGTCGTGGTTTTACTGGGTGTTTTAGTCTTTAAAGAAAAGTTGAGCAAATGGCAAATTACAGCCCTGGTTTTGGCGGCAGCCGGAGTTCTGCTGGTAGCTTTACAATATGCAAGGTTCCCCTGGATTGCCCTGGCCCTGGCCGGGACCTTTGCCACCTATGGTTTAATCAAAAAAATCATCATGGTTCATCCCATTACCGGCTTGACCCTGGAAACATTGATAGTTTCGCCGAT
>PWEU01000393.1 GCA_003554005.1 Nitriliruptoraceae bacterium | reverse complement strand
GTCCCGGTGGATCGATGGCGAGTTCACCCTGCTGGAGGTCGTGACCGGAACGGTCGGTTGATCTGACCGCCAGTTCGCGACGGGCCCGGGACACACGTCCCGGGCCCGTCCACATCCCCACGCCCTGCCCAGGAACCTGGTTGCTCCCCGCTTGTTCGCGTCCTTTCTGGCGAGGGTCGAACCCACGCACCGGGCCGGAGCGGCTGACCCGGCCGGCCGGGCTGTTACCGGCGAGAAGCAGCGGATAGTGGCTGGTTCTCGCAGCGGGGTGGTGTCGGCCGTGGCGGGACGGGCTGTTACCGGCGAGAAGCAGCGGATAGTGGCTGGTTCTCGCAGCGGGGTGGCGTCGGCCGTGGCGGGACGGGCTGTTACCGGCGAGAAGCAGCGGATGGTGGCTGGTTCTCGCAGCGGGGTGGCGTCGGCCGTGGCGGGGTGACCGAAAGGCGCGGCCAGCGGCTACAGCGCCTTGGCGAGGGTCCCCAGGTACAGCTCGATGACCTTGGGGTCGTTCAGCAGCTCCTCACCGGTGCCGGTGTAGGCGTTCTGCCCCTGGTCGAGCACGTAGGCGCGGTCGCAGATCTGCAGGCAGGTCCGGGCGTTCTGCTCGACCATCACGATCGAGATGCCGGCGTCGTTGATCTCCGCGATGCGGCGGAACACGTCGTCCTGGTTGGCAGGCGACAACCCGGCCGACGGCTCGTCCAGGAACAGCACCGAGGGATCCCTCATCAGCGCTCGGCCCATCGCCACCATCTGGCGCTCACCACCGGACAACGACCCGGCACGCTGCTTGGCACGCGACTTCAACAGCGGGAACAGCTCGCAGACGAAGGCGTACCGCTCGGACCAGAGCTTGGGCCGGAGGTAGAGGCCCATCTCGAGGTTCTCCTCGATGGTCAACGCGGCGAAGACGTTGCGGGTCTGGGGGACGTAGCTGACCCCCATCGACACGAGCTCGTGTCCGGGGTCGTTGGTGATGTTCTGCCCCCGCAGCGTGACCGTGCCGTCGGAGATCGGCACGAGGCCGAACATCGACTTGATCAGCGTGGACTTGCCGGCCCCGTTGGGGCCGATGATGCCCACCAGTTCGTCCTCGTACAGCGTCAGGTCGCAGCCGTTGAGGATGTTGACGTCCGGCACGTACCCGGCGACGAGCTGGTCGGCGCGCAGGATCGGTTCCTCGCCGGGGTACGGGGATGCTGTGTCGACGTGGTCGCTCACGATGCGCGCCTCTCGTGTCGCTTCTTGCGGTGCGCGGGGTCTTCGGAGTGGGTCGCACCGAGGTAGGCGTCGATCACCGCGCGGTTCGAGCCGATCTCGGAGGGTCGGCCCTCAGCGATGACCTCGCCCTGCGCCAGACACACCACCCAGTCCGAGATGTCGAAGACCACGTCCATGTCGTGTTCGACGAACACCACCGTGCGGCCCTCGTTGTCCCTCAGCCCCTTCACGTGGTCCAGCAGGGACTGGGTCAGTGCTGGGTTCACCCCGGCCATGGGCTCATCGAGCATGACCAACGCCGGCTCCACCATCAGCGCACGCGCCATCTCCAGCAGCTTCCGCTGCCCACCCGACAGGGTGCCGGCGAACTCGTCACGCATGTGGTCGAGCTTGAAGCGCACCAGCAGCTCGTCCGCGCGCTCGGTGATCTCCTGCTCCTTCCCGCGCCACAGCGGGGCCACCAGGGCGGTCAGGAACCGCTCGCCGCTCTGTCCCGTGGCGGCCAGCTGCATGTTCTCCATCACGGTCATCCGCGACAGGGCTTTGGTCAGCTGGAAGGTGCGCCCCATCCCCTTGCGGGCCACCAGGTGCGCCGGGACCCCGGCCAGGTCCTCACCGGCGAAGGTCCACTTCCCACGGTCGGGGGTGTCGAAGCCGGTCAGCAGGTTGAACAGCGTCGTCTTGCCCGCACCGTTGGGGCCGATGAGTCCGGTGATCAGGCCCCGGGGGATCTCGAGGTGGTCGACGTCGACCGCGGTGATGCCGCCGAAGGAGCGGCGCACGTCGCTGATGGTCAGCATCGGATCGGGCTTGGGAACGCCAGGCTCGGCGGCGACGCCTGCGAGGGGGTCGGTGCTGGGCTTAGGAGACATCGAGCTGCAACTCCTTCTTGTCGCCGAGGATCCCTTGCGGTCGGAAGATCATCAGCGCCATGAGCAGGACGCCGACGAAGGTCAGCGTGACGGCTCCGACGGCCTGGGCGCCGAAGAACTCCGGCAGCATGTCCGCGTCGGAGAAGCGTCGCAGGCCGCTCTGGAGGCTGCCGATCAGGAACCAGAAGATGATGGCGCCGACGATCGGGCCTCCGGTCGAGGCCGTCCCGCCCAGGATCAGGATCGCGAAGGCGAAGAAGGTGACCTGCGGCAGGAACGTGTCCGGCTGGACCGTCTGCAGCGACAACGCGAACAGCGCCCCGCCGAGGGAGCCGATCACCCCGCCGAGCACCAAGCTCTGCATCTTGTAGGAGAAGACGTTCTTCCCCAGGCTGCGGGCAGCGTCCTCATCCTCACGGATCGAGCGGATCACACGGCCCCACGGGCTACGGATCAACGCCCACACCAGCAGTGTCATGAGTGCGACCAACGACCAGCCGACGAGCATGACCCAGGCACGGTTCGGGCTCGCCGCCAGGGCACCGAAGTAGGTGCGTCCGTCGGGAAGGGGGTTGAGCGCGAAGAAGTCGCCGCCGAACTGTCGCAGGCCGAACACCCCGCCGGTGATCGGTTCGGCCGCGGTGCTGCGGACCAGCAGGCGGAGGATCTCGGCGGCCGCGATGGTGGTGATGGCGAGGTAATCCGCTCGCAGTCGCAGGGTCGGGACTCCCAGGATCAGCGCCAGGACGACCGCTGCCAGCATGCCCACCAGCACCCCAAGCCACAGCGGACCACCGAAGGTGGAGACCGTGATGGCGACACCGTAGGCGCCGACCAGCATGAACCCCGCCTGTCCGAAGTTGAGCAACCCCGTGAAGCCGAAGTGGATGTTCAGACCGATCGCGAGCAGGGCGTACGCCGCCGCGGTCGGGCCGAGGGCGGTCCTGAGCGCATCGAAGACGATGTCGGCGGCCATCAGCTCGTCTCCTTCCGGGGCGCGTTGGTCCGGTGCGAACTCCTGCTCATCCGATCCGCTCCTTCTGGCCGAGTAGGCCCTGTGGACGGACCAGCAGGATGATGATGAGCACGCCCAGTGCCCAGACCAGTTTCAACTGGCTGGAGAAGAAGACGGTGCTGACCTCGCTGACCAGACCGACGATCAGGCTGCCGAGCATCGCGCCGTACGCCGTGCCGAGCCCTCCCAGGATCACCCCGGCGAACATCAGCAGCAGCAAGCGGAACCCCATCAGGTAGTCGACGCTCTCGATCATCCCCAGGAAGATGCCGCCGACCGCCGTCAGCGCCCCACCCATGATCCACACCGACAGGATCACGCGCTGGACATCGATCCCCGAGGACTCCGCGAGGTCGCGGTTGTCGGCAACGGCGCGCATGCCCTTGCCGAGCCGGGTCCTGGTGAGCATCAGCGCGACGCCGACCAGGATCAGCACCGACAGCCCCATGACCCACAGTTCCACCGGCTGGACCCGGATCGGTCCGACCTGCATGGCGAGCTGGAGGGTGTAGTCGTTGTACGGGCGTCGCGAGCCCCCGAAGAAGAACAGGATGACGTGCCGGATGACGAAGGCCAGACCGATCGAGATGACCAGCATCGCGATCAGTCCGGTGCCTCGTCGACGCAGGGGTCGCCACAGGCCCGCATCGATGCCGCCGGAGAAGGCGGCGGTGAGGACGATCGCGATCAGCGCGGCGGGGATCAGGTGCAGGCCCACGATGACGTTGAAGGTGTAGGCCAGGAAGGCGCCGAGGGTGACGAGGTCGCCGTGTGCGAAGTTGATCAGCCCGGTCGTTCCGAAGATCAGCGACAGGCCGATCGCGGTCATGGCGATGATGAGGCCGAACTTCACGCCGTTGTAGGTGCTCTGCGCGAGCCGCTGGAGCAGGATGTTCCCGCCCTCCTCGCGTTCCCCGAGCGCGAACAGGGCCGTGGCCGATGAACCCTCGCTGACCCTGATCTCGAGTTCCTGGCGCTCGGGGTTCCGCAACTCCACCCCTTCGGGCAAGGTGGCGGGGTCGAGCGTGACGAGGTAGGTGCCCTCTTCGGGAAGGTCGACCGACCATTCGCCATCGTCGTCGGTGGTGGCGACGCCGATCGGCTCACCATCCTCGGTGGCGACGCTGATGTCGACGCCGGCGACGCCGTCACCTTCGGCGACCAACCGACCGCCGATACTCTCCGAGGTCTGGGCGAGGGCAGCCGGGCCCAATGAGCCCAGAGCGGCGAACACCAGCAGGACGAGCAGGCCAAGGCGGCTGACACGCGTCACGCCGTCTCCTCACCATCGCAGAGGGGTCCGATACGACCCCAAGGAGCCCTCAGCGGCGCGGGAACACCGCTCTGACCGCGCGTACCCTAGTCGGGAGCCCATCATCCGCAACCGCGGAGTCGGCTGACCTCCTGCCGACGTAGTAGGTCGGGGCGGGGACGGCCGACTCTGCTTGACTGCGGCGGCCGCAGCCCACGGATGGCGATCGTGATGACGATGGTGACCACCACCGACTACCACACGGCCGGCGAGCCGTTCCGGATCGTCACGGCAGGCGTGGCGACACCACGTGGCCGCACGGTCGTCGAGCGACGCCGCTGGGCCCAGACCCACCTCGACGACGTGCGGGCGTTGCTGTGCCAGGAGCCGCGGGGCCACGCTGACATGTATGGGTGCTTCCTGACCCCACCGGACGATGATGACGGTGATCTCGGCACGGTGTTCTTCCACAACGACGGCTTCTCCACCGCCTGCGGGCACGGCACGATCGCGCTGGCCACCTGGGCGATCGAGACCGGGTTGGTCCCCCCCGACCCTGGTGCCGCCGAGCACCGGGTCGTGATCGACGTCCCGTCGGGCCGGGTGGCGGCGGTCGTCGCCCTCGAGGACGGACGCCCGGCCGCGGTGCGGTTCCGCAACGTCGCATCCCTGGTCCACACCCTCGATGCCGAACTCGAGGTGGAAGGCCGGCGCCTCCCCCTCGATGTCGCCTACGGCGGGGCGTTCTACGCCTCGATCGAGGCCGCACAGCTGGACCTGGAGGTCACACCGGAGCACCTGCCGGCGCTGATCCGCTGGGGTCGAGCGATCCAGGCTGCGGCCAACACCACGCTGGATCTCCGGCTCCCCGACGACAGCGGCGAGGTCGGGTTGTACGGCGTGATCTTCTTCGACCGGCTCGCTGTCGGGCACCAGCGCAACGTCACGGTGTTCGCCGATGGGCAGGTGGACCGCTCACCCTGCGGCAGTGGCACCTCGGCCCGTCTGGCGGTGATGGGCGAGCGCGGCGAGCTCGCGGTCGGCGAGACGCTCGTCCACGACTCGCTCGTGGGCACCCGCTTCCTCGGGCGGCTGGTGGGCTGCGACAGCGCCTCGGACGCCAGCAACCGCTGGGACACCGAGGTGGAGGGTCGCGCGGCCAGGACCGGCCAGCACACCTTCATCCTCGAGCCCGACGACGAGCTCGGTCTCGGTTTCGTTCTGCGGTGACCCGTGCCAGCCGGCGCGCAGCTGCGCCTGGGGGCGCACGGCTGCGATGGAGAGGAGAGCGCTGCCATGCAGGTGGTGAACCACGACGAGGTCTGGGAGCGGCTGCCGATGTCGGCGGCGATCGGCGCGCTGGAGGAGGCGATCGCCAGCGGCCAGCTCGGGACGACGCCGCCGCGGCAGCACGTCCACGCCGGGGACCAGGAGCTGCTGCTCATGCCGTCCTTCCTCGACGGCGGTGGCGGCGTGAAGCTGGTCGGAATCGACCCCGACAACACCGCGCGGGGGCTGCCCCGGATCCAGGGGGTGTTCGTGCTGTTCGATCCGCCCGGGCTCACCCCCTCCGCCGTCCTGGATGCCCGCGCGCTGACGGCGCTGCGGACGGCGGCGGTGTCGGGGCTGGCCACCCGGTACCTGGCGCGGCCCGATGTGAGCCGGCTGGTGATCCTCGGGGCGGGGCCCCAGGCCCACGCCCACCTGCTCGCGATGCACGCGCTGTTCGAGCTCAGCGAGGTGACGGTGGTGTCCCGGACGCGAGCGGGCGCTGAGGAGCTGGCGGCCCGGTCGCGCGAGGAACTCGGCCTGGCGGCGGCGGTCGCGGGGCCCGAGGCGGTGGCTGACGCCGACGTGATCTGCGCCTGCACGACCAGCCGCACCCCGGTGTTCGACGGTGCGCTGCTGCCCGAGGGGGTCCACGTCAACGCTGTCGGGGCGTACCGCCCCGATATGCAGGAGGTGGACGCGGCGACGGTGGCCGGCTCGGCGGTGGTGGTCGAGTCCCGCGAGGCGGCGCTGGCCGAGTCAGGTGACCTCATCGTGGCGGCGCGCGAGGCCGGCTGGGACCCGGCTGCGATCGCCGCCGACCTCGTCGAGGTGGTCCGCGACGGGGTGGCGGTACGCACTGCTGCGGCGCAGCGCATCCTGTTCGAGTCCGTGGGCATGGCGTTCGAGGACCTCGTCATCGCCCGCGCGGTGCTGGAGGCGCCCGCGTCCGGCCGCTGAGCCGGCGACCACCGGCAGTGCGTGATCGACGCGGGGCGTCGTTGTTCACCTCACCCGCCATGGGTGACGTGACGCCGGCGCGCGGCCACGTATCGTGTCCGCTGCGCGGCAGGTCCGGGCGCTCTGTCCGACCTGCGATCGAACGAAGGCGATCTCCATGAGCGACACCCCCGGACCTGACACACCCGGACCCGACACGCCCGTGCCCGGCGTTCCCGGTCCCAGCGGCTCCGGCTCGAGCGGGCCGCGGCCCGCCGATGGGCCTCCGGGGCCCCCGCCGCCACCCGGTGGTCCTGCCGCGGGGGCAGCGGGTGGTACGCCCGGGTCAGAGGGGCAGCCGCCACCGTCCGCGCCCGCGTCGGAGGACCCGACGGTCCCGATGACGCCGGCCGGGGATTACGGGCCCGGCGAGGCCGACCCCACCGTGGAGATGGACGCGACCACGCCGCCCGCCGAGAGCGGACCGCAGGGTCCGTCGGTGCTGCGCGGGGTGGTCACGGCCGCGGTCTCCGCCGCACCGGTCGAGGGTGCTTCCGTCGAGGTGGCCGACGCCGACGGCCGGGTCGTCGCGCGGGCCGTGACCGTCGCCGACGGCCGGTTCAGCACCCCGCAGCTGCCGGCAGGCAACTACCGGCTGACGGTCACCCGGGAGGGGTACCTCGCCGGTCACCAGGACCATGCCCATCCCGGCGGCCGGGTGCAGATCCAGTTGGAGCAGGCACGGATCACCGGGACGGTCACCGCGCAGGACGCCGGCCCGGACGAGCACGTCGTCGCCGAGGTGACGGCCCAGGATCCCGCCGGGCACGTCCGTGCCCGGACCTGGACCGACGGTTCCGGCCGGTTCGCGCTCGATGGCCTCACCGCGGGGAGCTACACCGTGACGGCGTCCTCCGACGGGTTCTTAACCACCCGCCAGGAGGTGCGACTGGATGCGTCGCTGACCCCGCTGGCGCTGGAGCTGGTTCCGGCCGAACTGCAGGGACAGGTGCTGGCCGAGTCCAACCGTGAGCCGGTGATGGACGCCCAGGCGAAGCTGCGGACCCCTGACGGCAGGTTGGTCGGGCAGTCGGTCACCGGCCCGGCGGGTCGGTTCCTGATCCCCCTGTCGGACCTCGTCCCCCCGGCGGCCGTGCACGGGACCACCCACCACCTGGAGGTCTCTGCCACGGGCTTCGAGTCGAAGACCGTCGAGCTGTCGCTGAGCGACGAGCCGGCCGCTGAGGCCACCGTGTCGCTGGCCGCCACCAAGCGATCGCCGTGGATATGGGCCGGCATCGCCGCGGCGGTGCTCGCGCTCCTCGCGGTGGTGTTCGCCCTGTTCTCCACCGACGAGACGCTCGTCCCTGATCTGGTCGGAGCGACGATCGAGGAGGCTGCCGACCTCCTCGAGGCCGAGGAGCTCGTGCTGGGTGAGGTGACCTTCACCGACGCCGACCCGGACGCCGAGCCGGGCACGGTGCTCAGCTCCGACCCGGAGGCCGGGGAGGCGGTGGACGTCGGTGACGCGGTCGATCTGACCGCTGCGGACGACCCCGCCGAGGATCCGACCGTCGAGGTGCCGCGGGTCACCGGCCGGCAGGAGTCGGATGCGCTGCGCTTGCTGGACGCGCTGGGCTTCGACGTCGTCATCTCAAGGGTCGAGTCGCAGGAGCCGGCCGGCATCGTCGTCGCACAGGATCCCGCGCCGCGCACGGAGGTCCCCGTCGGGGACGAGGTGCGGATCGACATCAGCGAGGGCCCCGGCGAGGTGGCGCCGGAGCCGGAGCCCGAGCCGGAGCCCGAGCCGGAGCCCGAGCCGGAGCCCGAGCCGGAGCCGGAGCCGGAGCCCGAGCCGGAGCCGGAGCCGGAGCCCGAGCCGGAGCCCGAGCCGGAGCCCGAGCCGGAGCCGGAGCCCGAGCCGGAGCCGGAGCCCGAGCCCGAGAACGGCCCGGAGATGCCGGACATCGACCTCCCGGAGATCGACACCGACGGGATCGCCGGGTTCTTCGAGCGCCTCATCGAGTGGTTCCGGAGCCTCTTCGACCGCTGATGCTGCGGCACTATCGGCCCCCTCGCGCCAACACGGTGCGAGGGGGCGTCCTCGACGCCGTTGAGGCTCGTGACGATGATCCGACCTCGCCCAGGTCTGGCTGGCGGTCGGCCCCCTGGGGCTGGCCGGAGGTCTGTGGTCAGCCCACCGTCTCGGCGCGGACGGCTGAGACGACACCGAGCGCGATCAGCAGCTGGGCGGCGAGGTAGGTCAGCATCACCCAGAACCCGTGGGCCGGCAGCCGCACCAGACCGGCGACCGAGTCCAGTGCGATGAGCGCGTCGGACACCACGAACAGCACCGCCCCCACCGCGACCGTCCGGTTGACGCCGGTGGCGAGCACGGCCATCCCGACGATCACCACCGCGTACACGGTCACCGGCAGGCGCAGGTCGCCGAGGTGGTCCCACAGCACGACCAGCAGCCCCACCAGGACGGCGAGGTAGGGCAGGATGAGCAGCGGCCTGGAGAGCACGCTGTCGGCCCGCGATGGCCAGAACGCGACGCTGTAGGTCAGCTGGGCGATCAGGAAGGCGCCCAGGCCGGCGAGGAACCAGGCCTCGCCGCTCGGCATCAGCCCGAGGTCCCCCAGCCAGGACCACACCAGGCCGACCGCGACCAGGGTCCTGAACCTCCCGCTCGACGTCACGGTCAGGAACCACGCCAGCAGCGCCGGCATCAGCAGGGGGTTGGTCACCAGGTGCAGGGCCTCCTGGTCGAAGAGCTGTCCGGCGAGGTGCAGCATCGCGAGGGCGATGAACCCGGCGAACCAGGTCGGCTGTTGGACGGCCATGCTGTCCTCGGAGGGGGTGCGGGACACAACGGCGAGGTGGCAGCCTTCCACACCGGGCGCATGGCACGAGCGATCACCTACCTCGCGGCTTCCAGGGCTGCCCCGACGGAAGGGTTCCGGGTGCTCTCGGGTTCCCCGTGTGATCGCCCCGGTCGGGTAGCTGCCCGCCGGGCCGGGACCTGTGAGACGACACCGACCTGGAGCACCTCGATGCCACGAGCCTACGACGTCATCGTCATCGGAGCCGGCCCAGCCGGCGAGAACGCCGCCGACTACGCCAGGCAGCGTGGCCTGTCGGTCGCCATCGTCGAGTCCGATCTCGTCGGCGGCGAGTGCAGCTACTGGGGCTGCATGCCCTCCAAGGCGCTGTTGCGCCCGACCGAGGCCCTGGCGGCGGTCAAGCGCCTCCCGGCTGCAGCTGCGGCGGTCACCGGTGAGATCGACGTCGATGCCGTGCTGCGCAGCCGCGACGCCTTCACCTCCTCCTGGGAGGACGACGGGCAGGCGCAGTGGCTCGACTCGGTCGACGTCGAGCTGCTGCGGGGCCACGGCCGGCTCGCCGGTGAGCGGGTCGTCGAGGTCACCGCGACCGACGGCACCGTGACCCGATACGAGGCGACCCGCGGCGTCGTGATCGGGGTGGGGTCGAGGGCAGCGAGACCGCCGATCCCAGGCCTCGCAGAGGCTACGACGTGGGACAACCGCGATGTCACCGAGATCAAGGAGGTCCCAGACCGGCTGCTCGTGCTCGGTGGCGGGGTCATCGGGGTCGAGATGGCCCAGGC
>PWEU01000196.1 GCA_003554005.1 Nitriliruptoraceae bacterium | reverse complement strand
GGCTACGCGCACTTCGTGCCGCGCCTGCAGGCGCTCGGTGCGGACATCGAGCGGATCCCCGACGCCGATGCCTGAGCCGACGTCGTGGACCCCGTGGTGGCGGTCGTCGTGGAGCGGCTGCGCCGGTCGCGTCGTGATCGCGCATCGCGGCGTGGCCCTCGCCGTGCTGGCCGCGCTGCTGGCGCTGCTGACGGGCATCGGTCCGCAGGGGGGACGTCCGGCCGCCGCGGAGCCCGACGCGGCGCTCCTGGTGGACGGCCCGGTGCGCGTGGGGGGCGGCGAGGACGTCCTCATCGGCGTCGCGGGTGTGCGCTACCACGACACGATCGAGCTGGCTGCTGACGGGCAGGGGATCAACGAGCTGGACACCGAGAGGTACGTGGCCGGGGTCGCGGAGATGCCGGGCCGGTGGCCGCTGGAGGCGCTGAAGGCGCAGGCGGTGGCCGCCCGCACCTACGCGTGGTGGTCCGCCGAGTACGGCGCCCACGCGGGCTTCGATCTCTGCGCCACCACCGCCTGTCAGGTCTTCCGCGGCGCGGAGGTGGTCCTGGACGGCGGGCAGCGCTGGGAGGAGGCCGTGGCCGCCACCGCCGGTGAGGTCCTGGTGGATCCCGAGGGGGATCCGATCCTGTCCCGGTACTTCTCCACCTCCGGTGGGCGGACCTACGCCAACGAGGAGGTCTTCCCGGCCAGCGGACCCCGCGCCTACCTCGTCGGTATCGACGACCCCTACGACGCGGTGTCGCCCTACCACCGGTGGCGGGTCCGGTTCACCCGGGAGGAGTTCGACGAGGTCCTGTCGCGGGGCGAACGGTTGGCCACCACCGTCCCTGTCGCCGTGGTCGAGCGGACCGGCGACGTCGACGACGTGACCGCCCGCTTCCGCGTGACGGGACGGGACGGGAGCGTCGTCGAGGTCGGAGCCGTCGAGCTGCGTGACTTCCTGTCGCTGGTCGCCCCCGACCGCTTCCCCGACCGCTTCCCGACCCGTCGCGCCGACGGGCTGCGGTTGCTGCCCTCCACCGTGCCTTCGTCGCGGTTCACCGTGGAGGTCAGCGATGACGAGGTGGTGCTCGAGGGCCGCGGTTGGGGGCACGGCGTGGGCATGGGGCAGTACGGGGCACGGGGCCGGGCGGAGGACGGGGCCGACCATCTCGAGATCCTGGCCGCCTACTACGGCGGGCTGCAGCCGACCCGTTCCCCAGAGCTCCCGGACCGCATCCGCGTCGGTCTCGGGCAGCGCGACGAGCTCACCCTGGCCGCGGACGACCTCGTGACGATCCTCGACGCCCGGGGCGAGGTGGTCGTCGAGCGTGCGCTCGGGCCCTGGACGGCCAGCCGCGCTGACGGTGGCTGGCTGCTGGCGCCGCCGTCCGGTCACGACCGGGAGCTGGAGGTGGGGCCCACCCGGTCAGTGCCCTCCCTGACCCGGGACGGGGAGACCGTCACGGTCGAGGCGGAGGTCAACAAGCACGTCGTGCTCCGTCTCGAGGTGGTGGACGAGGCCGGACTGCCCGTCTCCAAGCGTCACCTCGGTGTCGCCGAACCTGGGCTCCACGCGGCGACCTGGCGCCTGACCGATGACGACGGTGATCCTGTGACGGCCGGCACCTACCGCCTGGTCCTGACCGGAGAGGACGGGGCTGGACGCAGCGCCGGCACCCCCACCGAGGTGGCGGTCGCGCAGCCCGCCCGACCGGCCGATGGGCCGGGTCCGAACCTGCCGCAAGCGATCCCGTCCGGCACCATACTGCTCCCCCTGGCGGCCCTGGGCCTGCTCGCCCTGGTGTCGCTGCTCCTCGTCGCCGTCCTTCGCCCCTCCCGGAGCCGCCCGTGAGCCCCACGCCACCGCCACCGCCCGGAGCCGGTCAGCCGTGGCGTTCTGACGGACCACCCCCGCCCCCTGGCGCGTCGGGCACGCAGCCATCCGGAAGCCCGCCGGTGTCGCCCCCGGTCGCGCCTGCAGCGCGGGGCGGTTCGCAGGGGCCCGGCGCGCAGCGCACCCGCACGCGGACCCCGCTGAGGGAGGTGCCCTCGCCGTACGGGCTGTGGATCGCCGCCTTCTCCGTGCTGATCTTCATCTCCCCGAACCTCGTGCTGCTGGGCATCTCCGGCGTCGACGCCGTGGAGACCGTTGCCTCGGACTCGACGCGGCTGATCGTGCTCAACCTCGTGGTCGGCCTGGTGCTGCAGCTGGTCGTGTTCTGTCTCGCCCTGCTGCCCCTGCTGGCGGCGGGACGGCCCTTCTCCCGCCTGTGGGGACCGACCCGGACCACCGGGGCCATGGTCGCCATCGGCCTGGCCACCGGGTTCGTGGTCGCCTTCGTCTCCTTCACGCTGAACGCGATCGTGGTCCTGCTGGCCGGCGTCGAGGACCCGGTCGAGCAGCAGCTGCTCCAGGACGCCCTGGCGGGTGGCCTGCCCCTGGCCCTGGTGGCGCTGCTCGCGGTGGTGGTCGCACCGCTGGTGGAGGAGGTGATCTTCCGGGGCGTGCTGTTCCGGGCGCTGGCGGACCGGATCAACCTGTCCGTCGGCCTGGTGCTGTCCGCCGCCATCTTCGCCGTGATCCACGTCGAGGTAGTGCTGTCCCAGCCCTTCGCCCTGGTGGGGCTGTTCACCGTCGGCTTCCTGCTGGCGCTCGCCTACCACCTGACCGGCAACCTGATGGTGGCGGTCCTCGGCCACGCGGTCTTCAACGCGATCTCCCTCGGTCTCACGTTGCTGATCGACCGCCTCGACCTCGACGAGTTGCTCGACCTCGAGCTGGCCGTAGCACCGACCCTCGGGTGGCTGCCGCTGGCGGGCCTCGGCTGACGTCAGCCGAGGCGTCCTCCGACCCCGCTCATCCACGGTCCGTGAGGATCGGTGTCGCCACCCGAGGCCGGCAACTAGCGTCGAGTGGTCGGGAGCAGGCGGACGAGGCAGGGGAGGGCGTCGTGAGCGAGCGTGTGCAGGTCGGGGTGCCGTCTGAGGTCAAGGACCGGGAGCGTCGGGTGGCCCTGACCCCGTCGGCGGTGCACCTGCTCATCGAACGTGGGCACGGGGTGGTGGTGCAGCGCGACGCCGGGCAGGGCGCCGGGTTCCCCGACGACGACTACCTCGCGGCCGGTGCGCCCCTCGGCGGGGAGGCCGCGGAGGTCTGGGCCAGCGACGTGGTCGTCAAGGTCAAGGAGCCCCAGCCCAGCGAGTTCGGCTTCCTGCGCGAGGACCTCACCCTCTTCGGCTACCTGCACCTGGCGGCCGAGCCGACCCTGACCGAGGCGCTGCAGGCCAGCGGGGTGACGGCCTACGCCTTCGAGACCCTGACCGACGCCCACGGGCTGCCCCTGCTGGCACCGATGTCCGAGGTCGCCGGACGGGCGTCGGTGATCGTCGGTGCCGCCCCCCTGTCGGCCGCCCTTGGCGGCAACGGGACGCTCATGGGCGGTGCGGCCGGGGTCCCGCCCGCCAAGGTGGTCGTGATCGGGTTGGGGGTCGCTGGATCGATCGCCGCCCGCGGCGCCCGGGGCCTCGGGGCGCACGTGACCGGCATCGACATCGATCTCGAGCGGCTGTACCGCTTCCGCCTGGACGGCACGCTGGACGCCTCCCAGTCCAGCGAGCCGGCGCTGATCGCGGGCCACGTGCGGGAGGCGGACCTGGTGATCGGGGCGGCGCTGGTCCCCGGGGCCCTGGCGCCGACGTTGGTGACCGAGCAGATGGTCGCGTCCATGCGCCCCGGGTCGGTGATCGTGGACCTGGCGATCGACCAGGGCGGCTGCGTGGCCACTGCACGACCCACCACCCTGTCCGACCCGGTCTATCTGGAGCATGGGGTGGTGCACTACTGCGTGACCAACGTGCCCGGGCAGTTCCCTCGGACCGCGTCCGCGGCGCTGTCCGCGGCGGTGATCGGCAAGCTCGCCACCCTGGTCGAGGACGTGGCCGGCGGTCGGGCGGGCACCGATGCCGAGCATCCCTCGCTGACGGGGGCGCTGAACGTGGCGCGCGGGCACATCGTCCATCCGGCGGTGGCGGAGGCGCTCGGCGGGTAGTGACGGCGCGTGACCGGGCCAGCAGCCGTCCCTGACCCGGCTGAGTTCGCGCGCCAGCGTCCTGCCGATTTGGGGCCGTGGACCGTCCGACCGGTACCGTGTCCGCCCCGCGCGAGCGCTGCGCGGGATCCATCCGCCTCGGGGTCGCGGCGACCAGCAGCTGCTGGCGACGACGGTCCCCCGGTCGAGGAGCGACGACGTGCGACGCACGCTCATGAAGTCGAAGATCCATCGTGCCCGGGTGACGGCCGCCGACCTCCACTACGTCGGGTCCATCACCATCGACGAGGACCTGATGGTCGCCGCCGACCTGGTGCCCAACGAGAAGGTCCAGGTCGTAGACATCGACAACGGCGCCCGGCTCGAGACCTACGTGATCCCCGGTGCGCCAGGCAGCGGCGACATGTGTCTGAACGGCGCGGCGGCTCGGCTCGTCCAGCCCGGCGATCTCGTGATCGTGGTCAGCTACGCCGAGTTCGAGGACGCGGAGGCGCGAGCGTTCGAACCGACCGTGGTCATGGTCGACGACCAGAACCGCATCACGGAGCTGACCACCACGGAGCCGGCCCACACCCGGCGGTGACGCGCCGGTCCTGACGGTGCGGTCCTGGGGACAGCCTTGCATCCGGATACACTGATGTATCTGGAAGGCTGCCACTCCTGCGTTCGCCCGCCCGTGCAGGGCGGCCGGCCGCGCTCCCGCACCCCGTCGGACCGCCCGTGCCTGCGACCCCAGCTGCTGCGCCCCCCGGACGGGCGCGCCGCGTCGACCACCGGGCTGCCCGCCGCCGTCGCCGCCGACAGCGCACCGGCACCGGGGTGCTGCGCGCCGGTCGGCTGGCGCTGGTGTCCACGGCCACGGCGCTGCTGCTCGGCGCACCGTCGGCGCTGGTACCCGTCGGGTTGGCCTGCCCACCGGTCGGTCCCGACACCTCCGTGCTCACGGTCGGCACCCTGGCCGATGACGGCGAGGTCGAGCAGTTGGAGCAGCGGGTGGTCGGCACCGACGGTGCCACCTGCACCCTCGACGACGAGCGGCCGCTGACCGTCGGGGTCGGGGTCGTCCACGAGGCGGCGAGCGGCCGCTCGCTGGAGGCGACCGAGCTCACCAGCGCCGCAGGGCCGGTGACCACGCGGGTCAGCGTGCGCGACGTCACGGCCCGGAGCCGCCAGGTGGTGGTCAGCGGCCCGCTCGGGAGCCGCACCGTCCAGCGCGATCTCGGCTTGCCGCAACTCGTCCACCTCGAGGTGCGCTATCCGGCGGGCTGGTCGGTGACCGCGCCGGTGGGGGACGGGGTCGGCACCGCGGTCGAGGATGGCGAGGTCGCGGTGCGTCGGACGGGTGTGCTGTTCCCGCCGCTGCTACCCGACGAACTCGTGCTGACCGTGGTCGCCACCCCCGACCGTGGGACGCCGACCATCAGCGTCGACGTCACCCCCCTGGCCGGGGTGGAACCCGTCGTCCTCCCCGACGGGGTGCTGGACCGGGACGCGGCCGCGGTGCTGGGTGCCCTCGGCAGCCTGGCCGCCGATGGTGCGATCGAGCTCGCCGACGGTGCGGGGGCGGTGGCCACGGGGGCTCGAGAGCTCGCGTCGGGGACCGAGGAACTGGCCGACGGCGCGACCGGGCTCGCCGACGGTGCGGGGACGTTGGCCTCGGGAGCGGCCGAGGTCGCCGAGGGGGCCCGCGGCCTGGCCGGGGGCCTGGGCGAGCTCAGCTCTGGCGTGGAGCAGCTCAGCGACGGGGTCGGCGCCAGCGCTGGAGGTGCCCGTGAGCTCGTCGACGGCGCCACCGAGGTGACCGCCGGCACCCGCCAGCTCGCCGGTGCCGCTGCTGAGCTCTCGGCTGGCAGCGCCGAACTGGCCGCCGGCGCCCGGCAGCTGGCCGACGGGCTGGCGGCGGTGACCGACGCTGACCTGCCGGAGGTGGACGTCGCGACGGTGGTCGCCGGGATCGAGGAGGTGGCTGCGGGTATCGCCGAGGTGCGCGACGGCCTGGCCGCTACGGTGCCCGAGGGCACCGACCCGACCGACCCCAGCGATCCCGCCGCGCCGATCGCGATCGCGGTGGTCGCGCTCACCGAGCTCGCTGACGCCACGCTCGCCCTGGCCGGCGAGCTGGGTGCCGCGCTCGCTCCGATCGGCGATGCGCTGAGCGGCGTCGAAGCGGCCGCCGCGGGCGCGGAGGAGCTCGCCGCCGGTGCGGCCGGGATCGGTGAGGGCAACGCGGCCCTGGCGGCGGGACTGGACGAGCTCGCGCGGGGCTCGGCGGCGTTGGCCGGCGGGGCGAGCGAGCTGGCGGATGGGCTCGGGCAGCTCAGCGGTGCCTCCGGGGAGCTGGCGACCGGCAGTGGGCAGCTGGTGGGAGGCTCCAGGGAGCTGGCGGCCGGTACCGGCGGGATCGCCGAAGGCAGCGCCGAGGGGGCCGAGGGCACGGGGGAGCTGGCGGCGGGGAGCGCGGAGCTCGCCGAGGGCAGCGCGCAGCTCGCGTCGGGCAGCGACGAGCTGGCCGAGGGGGCACGGCAGCTCCCCGACGCGCTCGCCGAGGTCGTGGCGATCGCCGACCGTAGCGGTCAGGACACCGCGGTCACCGTCGCGGTGCTGGAGTCGGGCAGCCGCCTGGCGGAGGCCGAGCGGGGCGAGGCCGCACTGGTCGCCCCCCAGCTGCGGCACGAGGGGCAGCAGCCCCTGCCGGTGGCGGCCGTCGTCGCCACCGTGGCCGGCGTGCTGGCGCTGCTGCTCGGCGTCCTGGGCCTCCGGTGGCGCCTCGGGCGACGAGCATGAGCGAGCGCCCTCCCCGGCGTACCCGGGCCGAACAGCGCGAGCTGACCCGGTCGGCGTTGTTGGAGGCGGCGGCCGCCGCCTTCGCCGACCACGGCGTCGACGGGGCGTCCATCGACGACATCGCGGCGCGGGCGGGGTTCAGCCGTGGGGCCTTCTACTCCAACTTCGCTGACAAGACCGACCTGCTGATCGCGCTGTGCGACGCCCGGCTGGCGGCGTTCGCCGCCACCGAACTCCCGGCCATCCTGGCTGCACCCCCAGAGCAGCAGCTCGCGGTGGCGGCCCGCTGGCTGGCGGCGGAGCAACCACCACTCGAGGTCCTGCTGGTCGTCGAACTGGCCCGCCAGCTGGCCCGCCATCCCGAGCAGGTGGACGCCCTGACCGCGGCGATCGAGCGGGTGGTCGCCGCGGTCGAGGGCCTGCTGACCACGCCCGAGGGCGAGCTGCCCGCGTTGCCGCCCGCCGAGCGGCGGGCCCGGGCCACGGCGGTGCTCGCCGCGATCCTGGGCGCGGACCTGCTGCGCCACCTCGGGCTCGCCGTCGACGAGCGCGCCATGGAGCTGCTGCTGCGTGGGGTCGCGGGCGAGGAGGGGCAGCGGTGAGCCGGATCCTCGATCTGCTGGCCCGCGGGGTCATCCGGGTGCCGGTGCTCACCCTCGCCGCGCTCACCCTCGTCACGGTGGCCTTCGCAGCGGCGACCACGCTGCTCGAGGTCGACACCAGCGTCGAGAGCTTCGCGCCGTCCGATGGTCGCGCCGCGACCCTCTCCGCGATCGAGGACCGGTTCGAGACCGCGATCTCGGTGCAGGTCGTGGTCGATGCCGGTCCGGGCGGCAACCTGGTGACCACCGGGGCGCTGACCGACGTCCAGCAGTTGGCCGACCGGCTGGAGGCGCACCCCGACATCGCGCCGGTGCTGGCCGAGGAGGGGCTCGACGCGCCGCCGGTCGTCTCCTTCGCGCTGCCCTTCGAGGCCGCGGCCGAGGTGCTCGACCGTGACCTCGACGAGTTGGACGAAGCGAGCTTCACGCCCCTGGCGGCGGCCATCATCGCTGACGGCGGGGACGACGTCGCCGGACTGTTCTCCGACGACCTCACCGACGATCCACCCCGCGCCCGCGCGGGGCTGGTGATCGTGGACCTCGACGCCAGCGCCCCGGCCGAGGACCGCACCCTGGCCCAGCAGGCGATCGACGAGGTGGTCGACGCCACCCCGGTCGGCGACGCCCGGCGCTCCACGCTCAGCCTGCTGGCGATCGAGCAGGGCATCGAGGACGCCCTGGAGCGCGATCTCCCGGTGCTGCTGTCGGTGTCGCTGCTGCTGGTCGTGCTCGTCCTCGCGCTGCTGTTCCGTTCGGCGGTGGACGTGGCCGTCGGCCTGATCGGGCTGCTCGCCAGCATCATCTGGATGACCGGGTTGGCCGGGTTGCTCGGACCGGGAGGCCTCGGGTGGACGGGCCCCTTCAACCAGGTCTCGATCGCCGTCCCGGTGCTGCTGGTGGGGCTCGGCATCGACTACTCGGTGCACCTGACCACCCGGTACCGCGAGCAACGGGTCCTGGGCGATCTCGCCGACCGTGCGGCGCGGGTCGCGGTGTCGACCGTCGGCGTCGCGCTGGTCCTGGCCACGGTCGCCTCGGTGGCGGGGTTCCTCGCCAACGCCGTCACACCGCTGGCCCCGATCCGTGACTTCGGGATCTTCGCCGCGGTGGGCATCGTGGCGGCCTTCGTGATCCTGTCCACCTCGGTGCCGGCGGCCCGGGTGCTGGTCGATCGGCGCGTCGACCGCCGCACCCGGCGGGCCGACGCCGTGGCCTACGGTGGTGGACCCTCCCGGGAGGGGACCCGCCGGCAGCGGGTGCCGCGGTGGGCCACCCCCGCCATCGCGGTGGCGACCAGGGCGCCCGGGGTCGTGCTGACGGTCGCGGTCGTCGTCCTCTCCGGTGCCGCGGTGGCCGCCAGCGGGCTGTCGACCGAGTTCGACGAGCGGGACTTCCTCCCCGAGGGTGAGCCCGTGCTGGCGACCATCGACCGGCTCGACCTGAGCTTCGGCGGCGACGTCAGCGAGCGGACCTACCTGTTGGTCGACGGTGCCCCGGACGAGCCGGCGCTGCTGGCCGCGATCGCCTCGGTCGAGGAGCGCCTCGCGAGCGTGGAGGACGTCCGGGTGGTGGACGGCGTCGCCGAGCTGACCTCACCGATCGAGCTGCGCGACCGTATCGTCGCCGGGGGCGAGGCGGTGCGGACCCGTCTCGCCGCGGACCTGGACACCTGGCAGGATCCGGTCGCCGCGGCCGCCGAGGTGGCGCTGCCGGACCCGATCGACGTGGACGCCGCCTTCGACGACGACGCCAGCCTGGCCGACGAGCTCGACCTGCCAGAGGACCTGCGGCTCGCCCTGCTCATCCGACTCCCCGAGGGTCGCGATCCGCTCCGGGCGCTGGCCGCCACCAGCGACCCCGACGAGCTGGAGGCCACGATCCGCGAGGAGCTGGCGGAGACTCTGGCGGCCGACCGCCCCGAGGCGCTGTCCGATGCGGCTCTCGACGCCCTCGCGGCGCTGGCGCCCGAGGACCTGACCCTGACCCGGCTGACCGCCGAGGGCTTCCCCCCCGACGCCCTGGAGGCCACCGACCGCGAGCGGCTCCAACAGCTGGAGGCCCTGGAGGCCGCCGGTGCGGCCTCGTCGCGGGACGGCGCGGTGCTCCGCGCCCACCTCGCCGTTCTCGCCGACCAGGTGCCCGGGGAGCTGGCGGCGGTCATGGACGCCGAGGGCGTCCTCGTGACCGTGGGCACCAGCGGCGGGCAGGATGGTGCGGCCCCGCTGGCCGAGGAACTGGCGGCGGTCGCCGTCCCGATCACCGGGGCCGGGGGTGAGCTCACGATCGTCAGCGCCCCCCTGGTCAACGCCGAGATCATCGAGGAGCTGTCCGCGGCCCAGCTGCTGGCGATCGCCATCAGCCTGACGGCGGCGGCGGTGTTGCTGGTGGTGGCGACCTACGCCAGTGCCCGGGCGGTGGGGCTCGGCCTGATCGGGATCGTGCCGAGTGTCGTCGCCCTGGTACTCGTACTCGGGAGCATGCGTGGCCTGGGGCTGGCCTTCAACGCGCTGACCGCCACGGTCGCCTCCATCGCCGTCGGTATCTGGGTGCCCTACGGGATCCACCTGACGAACCGCTACCGCGAGGCGTTGGCCCGCGGCCTGGACCCGGACCAGGCCACCGTTGACACCCTCACCAACACCGGACCGGCGCTGATCGGCTCTGCCGCCACCACCGGGCTGGCCTTCGCGGTGCTGCTGCTGTCCAACAGCGTCCCGATCCAGCAGTTCGGGGCGGTGAGCACGATGATGATCGTGTTCGCCCTGCTCGCCTGCCTCCTGGTCCAGCCGGCGCTGCTGGTGCTGTGGGCGCGGCGTCGGGTCGTGGTCGG
>PWEU01000224.1 GCA_003554005.1 Nitriliruptoraceae bacterium | reverse complement strand
TGCTGGCCGGCCCCGCGTCACGGTGCCAGAGGTCGCTACCTCCTGGGCGGATCGTGCGTGCCACGGCCGTTTCTCGGTCGTCGTCCACGCCGGGCAGGCGCTACGGTCCCTGCCCCGGCCGAGGGTCGGTCGGACACGGGTGCGCGTGGGTGAGCGCATCGGCCTGTGGGGGCCCGGACGCCCGGGCGTGCCGTCGGTCCCCGCCGGGATCCAAGGAGGGCGGCCTCGTGACCGAGCGTGACACCTACCTGGAAGCGCTGCAGCGTTTCGCCGGCGACCTGCGGATGGTGCAGCAGGTCGAAGCGTCGATGGAGAGCCGTGGGGTCTCGTTCACCGCGGACCATTACGAGCTCCTGGTCGCCGCCTACCTCGGTGCTCGCGAGCTGGCCGGTGCGCAGCGGCTGTTCGACCGTATGGCGCAGGAGGGCATCACCCCGCCGGCGTCGGTGCGCTGGGACGTCGCGATGGCCACGGCCCGCGCCGGACGCACCACCGAGGCCCTGGCGCTGCTCGACCAGCTCCACGCCGAGGGTGTGGAACCGGAGCCCAGGAACGCCCACGGGGTGCTGAGCGTCTACCTCGGTGCGGGGCGGTTCCCCGCCGCCCGCGCTGTCCTCCGGCAGATGGCCCAGCGGGGGCAGGCCGCTACCCCGGCGGAGTACGAGCGGTTCCTCCGCGACTGCCTGGACCGTCGCGCCATCAAGGACACGCGAACGATCGTCGACCTGATGCTCCAGGTCGATCAGCGCCCGGCGTCGGGTCTGGCGACCCAGCTCGTCGCGATGATCGCCCGTGCGGGACACACCGATCGGGCGTTGGAGCTGCTGGAGCGGCTCCGGGCGGCTGCCGTCGAGCTCCCCGGGGACGTCCACACCGAGCTGCTGCTGGCCCACGCCAAGGCCGGCGACGCCGAGGCGGCGCAGGCAGCGCTCGGTGCGATGCGTGCCGCTGGTGTCGAGCCCACGAGCTTCCACCGCAACGCGGTGCTGGAGGCCCGCCTCGCCGCGGAGGACGTCGACGGTGCCTGGGAGGACGCCCTCGCGCTGGCCGCTGACGGCCGCATCCCCTCGGGCGCGAACCTGGAGGGACTGATCGACGTCTCGCTGACGAAGGGGCGGCGGGCGGCCGCCAGCGGCGTGCTGGACTGGATGGTGATCCTCGGGGTCCCCGTGCCGCCGGCGAAGGCGGCCGAGATCATGACGCGCCCCCTGAAGGCGGGTGAGCTTGACACTGCCTGGGCATTGTTCGAGGAGCTGACCGCGCGGGGCGTGCCGGCCGACCGCCGCGTGGCCCGGGATCTGGTCGAGCGGCTCGTCAGGGCCGGCAGGCTCGACGAAGCGGCGGGGCTGCTCGAGCGGCTCCGCGCCGCAGGAACGCTCACCCACGGGCGGCACTTCGGGCCGCTGCTGCAGGCGCTGGTGGGCGCCAAGCGGGTGGATGAAGCGGTGGCGATGCTCGAGCGCCTGCTGGCTGCCGGGGTCACGCCGACGAGCGCCGACGCCTCGAAGCTGCTCGGTGCCCTGATCAAGGCCAAGGACCACGAGCGCGCCGGCGCGTTGATCGCCAGCCTGCAGGACGCCGGGGTGAGCGTCGACGAGCCGACCTACCGGGAGCTGATGTGGGCGCACGCCCGGGCCGGCGAGCACGAACCGGCACAGGCGGTGTACGACCGCATGGTCGCCGCCGGGATCACGCCGGACGAGCGGCACCAGAAGGCTCTGGAGTGGGCCTCGGGCGAGACTCGGCGACGGTTGCCCGACGAGCCGGGTGGCGGCGCGGCTGCAGCCGAGGCGGTGCCGGCGCCTGACGTGGCCGAGCCGGCTGCGGTCCCTGCGGCTCAGGAGCCGGCGACGGCGCAGGCCCCCACGCCGGCGCCTGTGGAGCCGCCGGCCACGCCGGCCACGCCGGCCACGCCGGCCACGCCGGCCGCTGACGAGCCGCTGGTCCCTGCGCCGTCCGCGCCGGCCGCGCCTGCCACTGAGGAGCCGGTGGTTGCGCCGGCCGCTGACGAGCCGGCGGCCGCTGACGAGCCGGTGGTCCCTGCGCCGGCCGCTGACGAGCCGGTGGTCCCTGCGCCGTCCGCTGATGAGCCGGCCGCGACACCGGCCGCTGACGAGCCAGTGGTTGCGCCGGCCGCTGACGAGCCAGTGGTTGAGCCGGCCGCTGACGAGCCAGTGGTTGCGCCGTCCGCTGACGAGCCGGTGGTCCCTGCGCCTGCCGCTGACGAGCCGGCCGCGACGCCGGCCGCTGCGCAGGTCGCGCGGCTCGATCTCACCCCGCCCCCGCCTGCCGACGGGCCGCAGGACGAGCCGGCAGCACCCAGCGAGCCCGACCCGGACGACCCGGACGACCCGGAGAACCCGCCCGCGACCGGCTGAGCCGGCTATCAGCCACTGGCCGTGCGAGTAGCAGCGGACTGTTGCGGTTTCTCGCAGGCCGGGCGGGGTTCGCGCCGCTTGGGCACCAGATCTGCGCGAGTTCCAGCGAATATCCGCTGTTTCTCGTACGGGGGGGCCGCGGGCTAGCCACGGGCGCGGGTGGCGGCCGCGGGCTACCCGCGGGCGCGGGTGGCGGGCCGACCACGACCCCGCAGCCGTCCGTTGCGATCACCCGACCCCGACCAGCTGGGTCCGAGCCAGTTCGGCGTACAGGCCTCCGGCCGCCAGCAGCTCCGTGTGGGTCCCGCGTTCCGCGATCCTCCCGGCGTCGAGCACGACGATCTGGTCGGCGTCGACCACCGTCGACAACCGGTGGGCGATCACCAGGCTGGTCCGACCCTGCAGCGTCTCCTTCAGCGCCGCCTGCACCAGTCGTTCGGACTCGGTGTCGAGGTGTGCGGTGGCCTCGTCCAGGACCACGATGGCGGGGTTCTTCAGTAGCACCCGGGCGATGGACAGCCGCTGCTTCTCGCCGCCGGACAGCCGGTACCCACGCTCACCGACGATGGTGTCGTAGCCGTCCGGCAGGGCCGCGATCGTGTCGTGGATGCGGGCGGCGCGGGCGACTCGCACCAGGTCGGCGTCGCTGGCATCGGGTCGGGCGTAGCGAAGGTTGACCGCGATCGAGTCGTGGAACAGGTGGGGATCCTGGCTGACGACCCCGACGGCGTCGGCGACCGAGACCAGCGTCAGGGCACGGACGTCGTGACCGTCGATGCGGACCGCTCCCTCGGTGACATCGTGGAGCCGGGGGACCAGGGACGACAGCGTCGACTTGCCCGCGCCGGAGCGTCCGACCAGGGCGATCATCGCGCCGGGCGCGACGTCGAGGTCGATGTCGCGGAGGATCCAGTCCGAGGCGTCGTCGCCGTGCTCGGCGCTCGGGCCCTCCAGGGAGGCCAGGTTCGAGCCGCTGGCAGCGGGGAACCGGAACCAGACGTGGTCGAAGGGGACCCGGCCGATGGGGTGCGTCAGCTCGACCGCATCCGGGGCGTCCTCGATCGGCCGCGGCAGGTCCACCACCTCGAAGACCCGCTCGAAGCTCACGAGTGCGGTCATCAGGTCGACGCGGGCGTTCGAGAGCTGGGCCAGGGGGCCGTACAGCTGGGTCACGTACAGCCCGAGCGCCACCACGGTCCCGACCTGGATGTCCGAGGTGTCGCCGATGACAAGCCACCCACCGACGAGGTAGACCAGCGCCGTGGCCAGCGCACCGACCAACCCGAGGGAGGCGAACAGCGCCCGACCGGTCATCGCCTGCTTGACGCCGATGGCGGCGACCCGCTCGGCCTTGCCGTGGAAGGTCTCGACCTCGCGGTCGATGCGACCGAACAGCTTGACGAGCAGCGCGCCGGCCACGTGGAAGCGCTCGGTCATGACGGTGTTCATCTCGGCGTTCAGCCCCATGCCCTCGCGCGAGAGCGCCTGGAGCCGGCGCCCGACGATGCGGGCGGGGACGATGAACAGCGGGAGCAAGGAGATGGCGATGAGCGTCACCCGCCACTCCAGGGTGAACATCACGATCAGCGTGATCGTCACCCCGATCAGGTTGTCGACGATCCCACCCAGGGTTCCGGTCAGGGCGCGCTGCGCACCGATCACGTCGTTGTTCAGTCGGGTGATCAGCGACCCGGTCTGGGTCCGCGTGAAGAAGGCGATCGGCATCGTGTGGACGTGCCGGTAGAGCATCGTGCGCAGATCGAGGATCAGCTCCTCGCCGATCGAGGCCGAGAGCCACCGTTCCGCCATCGACACGGCGGCGACCACGAGCCCGACGCCGACCAGGCCGACGAACAGCCACAGCAGCTGCTGACGGTCGCCTTCGGGGATCGCCCCGTCGATGATCTCCCGGATCAGCAGTGGCGGGACGGCCGAGACCGCCGCCGCCAGGATGATCAACCCGACGAACCCGAGCAGCCGTCGGCGGTAGGGCCGGGCGAGGCCCCAGGCCCGCCTGGCCACCGTACGGTCCAGCCCACGCGATCTGAGCTCCGCGGCATCGCCCATCGGCCGCAGCGGCATCCCGCCATGTCCTCGCACCTGCTTGCTCCTCGTACGTCGCGTCGGAGTCGTTGCCTCCGGCATCCTCCGGAGCGACGGGCCGCGCATCCGGTCCTAGACTGTGACGGTATGCCGTTCCCACCGCGCCAACTTCCGACCCCGTCGCCGGCCGGCCAGCCTCTGCCTCGGCGCGGGCTCCAGGGTGGGCGCGCGTCACTCCCCGAGCGTTCGGTGCCCGTGGGGTCCGTGGGCGGCAGCATGTCGCTGGCCGTGGTCGCGTTGTTCGCGGCATCGGTGGTCTCGGGCCTCCACGCGACCTTGGGCGTCCGGCGGATGCGGGCCCGAGCCGCCGAGGTGCCGCCGCTCGCTCACGCGGTCGACCTCCCGGGTCGCTTCCCGCCGCGGTCTTTGGTCATGCTGGGTGACTCCGCGGCGGCGGGCCACGGCCTCGACGGGGCGGACGAGGCGGTCCCACGCCGGGTCGCACGCGCGCTGGTCGCTGATGACGGTCGCGCCACCGCGGTCCGCAGCGTCGCCGTGGACGGTGCCACCACCGATGAGGTGCTCCAGACCCAGGGGGAGGCTGCGAGGGGGGCTGACGTGGTGCTGCTCGGCGTCGGTGCCAACGATGCCTTCAAGGCCCACCGACCGTTCTCCGAGGTGGCCGACACCACCCATCGCCTGCTGACCGCGGTCCGCGAGGTGGCAGCGCCGGAGGCTCGGATCGTCTTCCACACCTGTCCCGACCTGTCGATGGCGCCCGGGTTGCCGCTGGTGCTGCGTCCGGTGGTCGGCTGGCGGTGCCGTCGCGTCGCCGAAGCCCAGCACGCGGTCGCCGCGATGCACGGGATCCCGGTGGCCGACCTGCCCCGCGAGCGCCTCGGCCCGGAGGTGTTCGGCACGGACCGCTTCCCCCCCGGTCGGGTCGGGCACGCCCGGCTCGCCGAACGGGTCGTCACGATCCTGACCGAGGGAGCGCGCAGCACCACCGCGTCGTCCTGAGGGCCCCGGTGCCGGCGCGGTGCGCCGACGACCGACGCGCGGCAACGACGTTGGCTGTCGTGCTGCGGGAGCTAGCCTGCCCCGCGCGGCCTCCCGCTCCCAGGCCGAGCTGCGCGCAGCACCTCGGCAGCCGGGCCCGAACCCAGCCACGCAGCGCAGCCCCCGCCCTCCGACCCCCGATCACCTCGAGGCACCTGTGTCCGATCTCGAACCGGAGGTGCTGACCGCCGATGAGCGTGAGCTGCTCGGGCGGTACCTGACGGCCCCCGACGAGGGGGTGTTCGCGCTCACCGGGCTGCCGGAGGTGGTCAAGGGCGCGTTGTTCGCCCGCTACTCCCGGTACGGCGGCTCGCTGCAGCGGCTGTTCCTCGACGAGTTCGCCGAGGACCTGGCCACCGATGATCCGGCGGCCCGGGCCGCCTCCCTCTACGACAAGGTCTTCAGCGAGTACGGCGACGACTCGGTGGCGCAGCTCGGGGGCGCCCACGTGGCGTTGGAGGACGTCTCCAACCTGCTGACCAAGCGGATCGAGTGGGGCCGGCTGGCCGCCTACCTGGAGCAGTCCACCCGCTACATCCCCTACGACACCAAGCCCGGTGGCCGGTACCGCTACCACCGCGACGCCGACGTCATGGCCGGTCCCCACGCCGCGGCCTACGTCGAACACCTCGATGCGATCTTCGATCTCTACGCCGCACTCGTGCCAGAGGTGCTCGACTGGGTCCGTGAGCGGTGGCCGAAGGACGACGCCACCTCGCCCTTCGCGTACCGCAACGCCACCAAGGCCAAGGCGCTGGATCTGATCCGCGGTCTGCTCCCGGCGGCCACCACCTCCAACGTCGGGATGTTCGCCTCGGGGCAGGCCTACGAGGGGTTGCTGCTGCGGCTCAGGGCCGACGAGCTCGCCGAGTCCCGGGCGCTCGCCGACCGGCTGCTGACCGAGCTCAGACAGGTCATCCCCTCCTTCCTCACCCGGGTCGACCTGCCCGATCGTGGCGGGGCGTGGTCGGGGTACCTCGCCGCCCGACGTGACGAGACCCGCGCGCTGGCCCGCGAGCTCGTGCCGCAGGACCCCGTCCAGCCCGCGGAGCTGGTGACCCTGACCGACTGGGCGCCCCGCGATCCCGTGGACGCCGAGGTGGCGCTGGTCACCGCCGCCCTGTATCCCCACGTGACGATCCCCGAGCAGCAGCTCGAGGCCGAGGTGCGCGGCTGGTCGGCCGAGCGTCGCGCCGAGGTGCTGGCCGCCTACGTGGGTGAGCGCACCAACCGTCGCCACAAGCCGGGCCGTGGCTTCGAGCGCGTGTGGTACCGCTTCGACGTGCTCGGCGACTACGGGGGGTTCCGCGACCTGCAGCGGCACCGCATGCTCACGATCGAGTGGCAGGACCTGACCACCGCCCACGGCTACGAGACCCCGCCCGAGCTCGCCGAGGCCGGGGTCGAGGACCGCTGGCACGAGGCCCTGGAGCGGTCCGCGGCGCTGGAGGCCCTGCTCGCCCCGGACCACCCCGCGGCCGCCCAGTACGCGGGGTGCTTCGCCTACCGGGTGCGCTACGTGCTCCAGCTGAACGCCCGCGCGGCCATGCAGATGCTCGAGCTGCGCTCGATCCCCCAGGGCCACCCCCAGTACCGGCGGGTCGTCCAGGCCATGCACCACCAGATCGGCGAGGTGGCCGGGCACCGGGCGGGGGCCGACGCCATGGTCCACGTCGACCACGGGGCCAGCGAGCTCGAGCGGCTGGCCTCGGAGCAGGCCGCGGAGCGTCGCCGTGAGGCGCGGCAGGAGGGTCGTGAGGCGCGGCAGGAGGGTCGTGAGGCGCGGCAGGAGCGGCGCCAGCACCGAGGAGGTCCGGCATGAACGGGCGCGTGCGCAGTGTCGTCGAGGGACTCGTCGTCGGCATCGTGCCGCTGCTGCTGGTCGACCTGGCCCGGATCCTGACCGAGGCGGTCGCCGCCGACGGTGGAGAGACGTCGAGGTGGTGGCCGGTGGCCGCCTACTTCGCCACCGGACTCGTCGCCGCCTACGGGGTGGGCGCCGGGCGGCGCGAGCGGCTCGTGCCGGCGATCGGCGCACTGGTCGTGCTGCTGGCGGTGCTGTCGCAGGTCCCCTTCGCGCCCCCGAGCGGGTTCACCGTCCCACTGGTCCCGACCACCGCGGCCGGCCAGGCGGTCGCGGTCGCGATCGCCGGCGCCTACGTGTACGCCGCGATCCGGGGGCCCAACACCTGACCGGGCACCTGAGCTAGCCGCCGTCGACGGCGGTGAAGCTCCGACGGGCGCGCACCGGTGGGGCCAAGGGTGTCCCGTCGCCACGGTTCAGCTCGACGGTGACCTGCCAGCTCCCGGCGGGCACGGCGAGCTCGACCGTCACCTCCTGGCAGGGCGCCGCGACCGTGCACCCGTCCCCCTCGAGGTCGCGGCGGCGTTGTGGGGCGGCTCCGCCGTCGTCGCGGAGCTCCTGGAGGGCGATGGTCAGCTCACCGGCCTCCTCCGGGTCCTCCGGCAGCGCCGACAGCTCCATCCCGCCCGGCCCGATGGAACCACCCTCGACCGTCACGGTGATGGGGACCACCCCGGCGGCGACCTCGGCGCCCTCCCGTGGCACGACGATCCCGAGCTCGGCGTCGTCGCTGAGGGGCAGGATCTCCGGCGGCGGGTGGAGCGCGACCGTCAGGGGCGCGTAGAGGAGCCACGCGCTGACCCCGAGCAGCGCGACCGCGCCCATCGGGACCGCCGCCGGGAACCGCAGCTCCACCCCGGCGACGCCGCCGAGCAGCAGGGTGCCCATCGCGACGACCGCCAGGGGCAGCCCCCACCCGATCCCGTCGGAGATCACCTCGTGCCCGAGGACCCCGAGGCTGGCCAGCACGGCCGTGGCGGCCAGCGGTGCCCCCAGGTCGGTGGGACGGCGGACCTCGAGCCAGCCGACCCCGGCGGCGACGACGACCCCGGTGAGCGCCACCCCGGCGACCACGACCATCGCCTGCCAGGTGGAGCCGGGACCGGCGTGCGCCAGGACCAGCGGGGCGACGGTCACGGCAGGTCGGCGGGCTCGTCGTCGGTGGCGATGTCCAGGCGGACGGTGGGGATGCCGAGTGCCTTGATGCGCTCGACCACGGGCAGGTGCTCGGGGTGGACCCGGTAGCGCGTCAGGGCCTCCACGTCGGCGAAGACGGTGAGCAGACCGGTGACCGTCGGCTCCTCGACGTCGCGGGCGACCCGCAGCCAGGCGACCTCGTCGAGCTCTGCCAGGGCCGCCAGCGACGCCTCGAGCTCCTGCCGGGTCTCCTCGTCCACCTCGGTGCAGTCGAAGCGCACCACGTGCCAGATCACGTTGCTCTCCTTCGGGTCGGGGTCGGTGCGACCCGCTGGACCATGGCGACCGGTCGCAGGTGCACGGGCGTTAGGATAGGCGGGCGACGCCTCTGGCCCGATCGGTGCAGGGGTCCTCGGTCCGCCGCTCACGAGGAGGCGACGAGCTTCGATGCCCACCCCACCGCTCGATCATCCGAGCCCGCCCGACGGTATCGGTCGGGTCGTCACGGCCATGGTGACGCCCTTCCTGTCCGACCGCAGCCTCGATCTCGATGGGGTCGCCGTGCTGGCGGAGCACCTCGTCACGAACGGCAGCGACACCGTGTTGGTCAACGGGACCACCGGGGAGTCGCCCACCCTCCAGGGCGACGAGTCGCTCGAGGTACTGCGCGTCGTCCGTGACACCGTCGCGGGCCGGGCCACCGTCATGGTGGGCACGGGGTCCAACGACACGGCCAGGACGGTCGCGGCCACCGCCAGGGCCGAGGCCGCCGGGGCCGACGCCGTACTGGTCGTCACGCCCTACTACAACCGTCCTGACCAGCGTGGGCTCGAAGCCCACTTCAAGGCCGCCGCGGCCGCGACCGCCCTGCCGATGGTGGTCTACGACATCCCCTCCCGCAGCGCCCGCGCCGTCGAGGTCGCGACCCACGTCGCGCTCGCCGAGGTGGAGAACATCGTCGGCGTCAAGGACGCGACCGCGGACTGCGGGCGGGCCGGGGACCTGCTGCGCTCGACCGCCGGCGCTCCCGGCGGCTACGCGATGTGGTCCGGGGCAGACGAGGTGAACCTACCCCTGCTGTCGGTGGGCGCCGTCGGGGTCGTGTCGGTCGCCTCCCACCTGGTCGGGCCGGAGATCGCGGCCATGGTCGCGGCCTTCCCGACCGACCCGGCGCGGGCCCGCTCGCTCCACCTCGCCTGCCTACCGGTCCACCGGGCGTTGTTCCGCGAGCCGTCCCCGGCCCCGCTCAAAGGGGCCCTCGCCCGGCTCGGACTGCCCGCCGGGCCCGTGCGTCCCCCTCTCGCCGATGCGTCACCCGCGGCGGTCGAGGCCGTCCTCGCGGCGCTGCAGCCGGTCCAGGAGCAACGATGAGTACGCGTGATGGGGTCCAGGTCACCTTCCTCGGTGGCCTCGGTGAGATCGGCCGCAACATGGCCACGATCGAGATCGACGGCCGCATCGGCATCGTCGACGTCGGGGTGCTGTTCCCCGACGAGGAGCACCTCGGTGTGGATCTCATCCTCGCCGACTGGGGCTGGCTGGCCGATCGTGGCGAGGACGTCGAGGGGGTGTTCCTGACCCACGGCCATCTCGACCACATCGGTGCCCTGCCCTACCTGCTGCGCGACCTCGACCGGACCCTGGACATCTACGGGACCCGTCTGACGATCGCCTTCTGCGAGGCGATCCTGGAGGAATGGTCGGATCTGCCGGCGCCGCGCTACCACGAGGTCGAGCCCGGGGACCGTTTCACCCAGGGGCCCTTCGACGTCGAGGCCGTCCAGGTCAGCCACTCGATCCCCGACGG
>PWEU01000356.1 GCA_003554005.1 Nitriliruptoraceae bacterium | reverse complement strand
TGGATGCTGCCATCCTCCCAGTCGACCACCAGTACCTGCACGGCCCCGTAGTACTCGGTCGTGGGCACGAAGGTGGTCACCTCGTAGCCGCGGCGGGCGAGGTCGCCGACCACCGCGTTGCCGGGTGAGTCCTCCAACTCGAGCGTGTCGTCCTCGAGGTGGAACCTCGGGGCCAGCACCGCGTCGTCGATGGCCTGGCCGTGGGCGGCCCAGCGGGCCAGGACCTGCGCGACCACGTTCGGGATGCGACGGCCGCCGGGCGAGCCGATGCCGAGCACCGGTTGGCCGTCCTGCACCACCACCATCGGGGCGATGAAGCTCCGGGGACGCTTGAGCGGAGCGACGTGGTTGATGGACTCGGGGTCGGGCGCGAAGTTCTTCAGCTGGTCGTTCATGAAGAACCCGGAGACGGGCAGGCCGGAGCCGAAGAAGTTGCTGAGCGTGTTGGTCATGGAAACCATCGTCCCGTCGCGGTCGACCACCACCACGTGCGTCGTGTCGGTCTCGAGCGTGATCGCTTCGTCGTCGGCGTCGACGGGTGCGAAGCCATCGTCGGGGATCGCCGCGGCGTATGCCTCGCTGACCTCGCGATCGAGCAGTGCCACGAGGTCCACCTCCTCCACGGTCGGATCGCCGATGTCGTCGACCCGCTGGGCGTTGGCCTGCCGCCACGCCTGCGCGAGGACGTGGATCGCGTCCACGCTGTCGGGATCGAGGTCGGCGATCCCGCGTGCCTCGGCGATCTGCAGCAGCTGCACCACGGTCGGGCTGGCCACCGGCGCGCCTCCACCCACGAGCTCGTAGCCGGCGAACCGGCCGAGGGATGGCTCGACCTCGACGACCTCGTAGGCCAGCAGATCGTCGAGGTCGAGCCCGTCGATCGCGTCGGCGATGCGTTGCCCGATCTCGCCCCCGTACATCGCCTCGGGGCCCTCGGACTGGATCAGCCGCAGGGCTTCGGCGTACTCCGGCTGTCGTAGGGTCGTGCCGGGCTGGACCGCGACCCCGTCGGGGTACAACCGCGGCAGCAGGTGGATCGGCATACGGAAGGCCGCCTCCTCCAGCCGCTCGGTGAGGTAAGGGTCGACCTCGATGCCGTCCTCGGCGTAGCGCGCGGCGAACTCGATCAGGTCCTCGAGATCGACCGAGCCGTGCTCGTCGTGCACGGGGGCCATACCGGCGACGAACCCCGGCACGCCGATGTCGGAGGCGGGTGGCTCGCCGTTCGTCGGTGCCACCTCGCGGTAGTCGTAGGAGCGCGGCGCGGAGCCGTCGGGCTCGACCAGCAGCAGGGCACCACCGCCGCCGATGCCCGATCCGAAGGGCTCGACGACCCCGAGGGTGTAGGCGACCGCCACCGCCGCGTCGACCGCGTTGCCGCCGCTGGCCAGGACCTCCATGCCCACCTCGACGGCCAGCGGGTGGCTCGCGCTCACGCCGATGCTGTCCAGGCGGGGCGGCGGGGCAGGCTCACCGGCGTCGATCTCGGGCACCTCGGCGCTCCGGTCGAGAGGTCTGAGCTGGATCGGGTCGCGCTCGGCGGGATCGGGCAGTTCGACGTCGGCCTCGCGGTCGTCCTCGGCGAGCTCCTGATCGAGGAACTCGGCGCGCTCCTGCCGGTCCCGGGGTTGGTTGTAGGCCGCGACCAGCAGGAGGCCGAGACCGACGAGCACCGTCAGCGCGTAGTTGATCCACCGGTGGGTCATCATCGATCGGCCGCTGTGACGACGTGGCGATGGTCGAGTTCGGTCGCGAGCACGTCGCTCCCGCGGTCCCAGGTCAGCCCCGGGCCCTGGAGACGGTCGAAGATGCGACCGCGCCGGTAAGGGCCCAGGGGCCCGGAGGCGACCCTCGGTGTCCCCTCCCCGATCACGATCGGGACGAAACTGACCCGGGCCCGGCCGTCGGCACCGAGCTCGTAGCGCACCAGCGTGGACTCACGGGTACGGGACCCCCCCTGGTCGAAGACGAAGTTGCCGAGGCTGTACAGCACGAGCGTGTCGCCGATGCGTTCGACGGACTGCAGGACGTGGGGATGGTGGCCGATCACGATGTCGGCACCGGAGGCGGCCGCCATCTCCGCGAGCTCCCGCTGCCGCCCGTTCGGTGCGAAGCCGTACTCCGTGCCCCAGTGGAAGTGGGTGACCACGAGGTCGGCGTTGGCGTCCGCCTCGCGGATGAGCCGGCTGGCGCGCTGCTCGTCGGCCGAGAGCACGCCGCCCTGGAACGCCCGGGCGACGAAGCCCACCACGTAGGCGTCGGAGAACGACAACGTGGCCACCCTCACGCCCCCGTGCTCCTGGTAGTCGATCCGCGCGGCGTCATCCAGCGTCGCACCGGCGCCGGCGTAGGCCAGGCCGGCCGCATCCAGCGCGGCGAGCGTGTCGCGCAGGCCCGGGATGCCGTGATCCATGAGGTGGTTGTTGGCGAGCGCCAGGGTGGTGAACCCGGCGTCCGCGAGCGCCTCGGCGGTCGGTGAACCGCTCGAGAGATGGATCAGCTTGTCGGCCTCCGGCAGCTCGTCCGGCCGGTCGGTGATGACCTGTTCGAGGTTGCCCGTCACGTAGTCGGCGTCCAGCAGCGAGGCGACCTCGGAGAGCACGTGGTCGTGGCCGTAGCGGTCGGTGACCTGCTCGACGTACCGGCCGAACATCAGATCGCCGACCATGACGGCCGAGAAGACCACGTCGTTGCGCGTCCGATCGGCGGGCGCAGCTGCCGCAGCCCCTTCGTCGACCGCACCGGAGACCTGCAGCGCGATGAGCAAGGCCGCCGCAAGCACCAGCGCGATCGCCGTGTCGCGTCCGGCGGTGAGCGCTTGGCGGCGCAGCCGCCGTTGCAGCCGGCCCCGGCGGGTGACCGGGGGGCTCGTCGGGAGCTCGGCGTCGGTCATCTTCGGCTCAGGAGAGGACGAGGTTGACGGCGAAGACGAGCAGGAACGTCAGCCCCGACAGCAGCAGCGGGGAGATCATCGTGTGCGGTAACCCCTGCCGGGCGATCGAGTTGGCGACCAGCCCGGGGACGATCACGCCGATGCCGCGGAACTCGTACACCTCGAAGGGCATCGCCGGGTACAGCGCGTCGAAGGCGAGCTTGAAGACGATGCCGATGCTCAGCATCGCCACGAACCGTCGGCGGCCGAAGAGGATCACGAGCCGCGACACCCCGTACTCCACCACGAGGAAGGTCGCGAAGCTGATCAGGAAGATGGCGATCAGGAACAGCACCTGGTCGAGCACGAGGGCGAGGTAGCCGGGGACCACCAGGCCGGCGGGGATCACCCCGGTGCGTTCGGCGTAGATCAGGCTGACCACGACGCCGATCACCAGCGAGAGGTAGAGCTCGGTCCCGAACATCAGGCGACTCCTCGCTCGAGGTCGTCGGTCGCGAGGTCCTCCATCGCTCCCACGAGCTGGACGCCGCCGCCGTGGAGGTTGCCGACCCCGAAGATGACGTGGCCCGAGAGGCTGCCGTTCATGGCGGCGACCACGTCGTCGGCGGAGGCCCCGGTCAGGTCGAGCAGGTCGTCGACCGCGATCCCCCCCTGCGAGACGGCGCGCAGGATCGGGCGGGTCTGCTCGCCGGTGACGACCAGCGTGTCGATCGGGAGCCGGGGCAGGACGTCGGTGGCGAACAGCTCCGTCCGCTCGATCCGGTCGGCACGGCAGTTGACGATCACGGTGAGCCGGTCGGCGTCGAGGCCTTTCGCCTGGATGTGCTGCCACAGCGCCAGCGTGGAGCTCGGGTCGTTGGCAGCGAAGCCGTTGACGAAGTAGGCCGGCTCGCCAGGGTCTCCCACCGGGGTGACGCGCATCGCGAACGGGTCGACCGGTGCATCGCCCATGCCGACGAGCGCCGTCTCGTCGTCGATACCGAGCTCGCGGGTGATCGCGAGCACGATGGCGACGTGCTCGGCCAGGACGAGGTGGCCGTGGCCTTGGAGCTCCCGCTCGGAGACCGTGTCAGGGTCGGCGACCAGGACCGTTGCGTTGCGGTCGGCAGCGACCTCGAGGTAGGTGTCGAGGTGGGATTCGGGGGTGACCACGACCGTACCGCCCCTCGGGATGGAGGCGGCGAACACCTCGGCGACGTCGGCCGCGGTCGGCCCCATCTCGTCGAGGTGGTCGTCGAGGGCGTTGCAGATCACCAGGAGGTTCACATCGACGAGGTCCTCGTGGAAGGCGAGCTGGTACTCGGGCTTGACCGCCATGCACTCGGTGACGAGGACGTCCGCGCCGGCCTCGACCGCCCGTCCCGTCACCATCAGCTGCTCACCGATGTTCGGTCCCTCGGGACGACGTCGGAGATCCTCCTCCTCACCGGTCCAGCCGAAGAGCAGTTTCGGCTCGGTGCCGGTCGTCTTGCCCAGCGGCCGGTAGCCGCCGGCCGCGATCGCGCCGGTCAGCAGGCGGGTGACCGTCGACTTGCCACGGCTGCCGTTGACGCTGATGCGCAGGGGCAGCCGGTCCAGCCGCGCCCGGTGACGACGCCGCTCGACGATCCCGGCAGCGAGGAGCAGCAGGGAGGAGACGAGGACGACGACGAGGACGGCATCGTCGCTGGTGCCGAGCGCCAACCGTTCCATCCGTCGCTGCTCCTGGCTGCGATCGACACTACGGTCGCACGCTGTCACCTACGACATGGCGGGACTACTGCCGCGCGGTCGCTGCCCACTGTCTCCCTACCCACTGCGTCACGCTCTGCTGCCAACATCGCGAGAGCCTCGGCAGGCCACGAGCGTGCTCCACAGCACGGGGTGACCGGACCTCCAGCCTTGGGAGGTCGGGCATCCTAGGCGAGCGACGGACCTATGGTCATCACCGGAGAGGAGAGGGGGCGTCGACCTCGCGCTCGCCGCGGTCGTGGATCTGCGGTGTGACGAACGTAGGAGTCGCGGCACCGGGAGCGGGTCGTTCCTCGTATCTGCGATGGTGGTCGCGGCAACCGACCGCCTGCGTCCGCGGGGCTGCCCTGCCGGCAGCGCCTACGCTGGGCTACGCATCCTCCGCCGACCGGAGGCGAGCGATGTCCCCGCTGGTGTTGGCGATCGGGCTCGGTGCGCTCAGCGCCGTCTCGCTGCCGCTGGGCGCGATCACGGCCAGGTTCTGGCAGCCGGCCGACCGCATGCTCGGCATCCTCACGGCCTTCGGTGCCGGCGCCCTGCTCGCGGCCGTGACGATCGGCATCGTCGCACCGATGCTGGACATCGACCAGACCGGCCCGCTGGTCGCGGGCGCGGTCGCCGGCGGGCTCATCTTCGAGGCGCTGAACCGCGGCATCAACGCCCGGGGCGGCTTCCTGCGCAAGGCCTCCACCACCCTGGTCTACGCCGACCAGCGCGAGCGGCGGCGGCGTCGGCGCCTGTTGGAGCACCTCGAGCGCGTCGACCTCCTCGACGGGCTCCCGGACCGGGAGCTCGACCTGCTCGCCGAAGCCGGCCGGATCGTCGAGTACCCGGAGCACCGGCTGATCTACGGCCGCGGCGACCCGGCCGAGACCCTGCGGGTGATCGTGCGGGGGCAGGTGCTGCTGGACCATCCCGACGGGCCCCGGGAGCTGACCGGACACGCGGTGTTCGGGTTCCGGTCCTTCCTCGCCGGGACGCCCCACCGCTCCTCCGCGGTCGCCGCAGCGGACCCGACCGACGTGCTGGAGATCCCCCGCGCCCGCTTCCTCGAGGTGCTGGAGCAGGCCGACCGCCTACGCGACCGGCTCCAGCGCTACCTCGTGAGCGAGCCGGTCCTGGACTACCTGCGTGAGGAGCACGGGCTCACGACCACCGAGCTCGACGACTGGGTCGCACGGGTGAGAGCCGACGACGGCCACGGCACGGTGCGCGCCCGCGAGGCCCCGCACCCCGGTGCTGACTTCGTCGAGCGGGCGAGCGAGATCCGCCGCACCCCGGTGTTCGCCGATCTCCCGGCTGATGAGCTGGAGCGCATCGGTGAACGGCTGCTGCGCAAGGAGCACGACCAGGGCCACAGCTTCTTCCGTCCAGGCGACGCTCCCGACCGCCTCTACCTGATCGAGCACGGGCAGGTCTCGCTCGTCACCAAGGGCGGACCGCACGCCGGAGAGCAGCTCACCGACGGCGATGCCTTCGGGGTGCTGTCGTTCCTCACCGGTGCCCCGCACGTCGCGACCGCGATCGCGACGACGGACGTCACGGTGTGGGTGCTGCGCCGCGCCGACCTCCCCGAGCTGCTGACGAACCTGCCCGGCCTGCGGACGGCGGTCGCTCGCAGCCTCGAGCAGGAGGACGTCCAGCGCTACCTGCGTGAGCAACAGGGCGCGGCGCCGCAGCAGGCCGAGCTGTGGGCCCGGCGCGCCATGCGCTCGGTGGCGGCGGCGCGACCGGCGCCGGAACTGCGGGCCAACGCCGCCGAACACGCCGCTCCGATGGCGATCTGGTTGGGGCTGATGCTCGACGGGATCCCCGAGTCGTTCGTGATCGGTGCGGAGGCCACCGCTGCCGTCGGTGGTACCTCCCTGATCGCCGGTCTGTTCCTGTCCAACTACCCGGAGGCGCTGTCCTCGTCGGTCGGCATGCGGGAGCAGGGCTGGGCCTGGCGTCGCATCATCCTGCTGTGGACCTCGCTGCTGGTCGCGGCGGCGATCGGCGCGGGGTTCGGCGCGATCGTGTTCGCGGGCGCGTCCGAGGCGGTGTCCGCGGGCATCCGAGGGGTCGCCACGGGCGCGATGATCACCGTCATCGCCGAGACCATGCTGCCCGAGGCCTTCGCGCGCAGCGGCAGCGCCAGCGGTCTGGCTGCGTTGGCGGGCTTCCTGGTGACCGTGCTGGTCGGTGCCTGACCGGCACGAGGGTCGCGGACGGCACGAGGGTCGCGGACGGCACCGACGACCACGGCCCTCCGCGGGTTCGGGACGCTGCCAGCCACTCGGCAGAGCGGTCCGCTGCGTCGCCAGACCCGAACGTCCCTCACACGTCATCGTCCGTCTGTCGTACCTCTCTGCGGATCGGGGACCCAGCGGTCGCATCCCGGGAAGGAAGCGACATGCCCCCTCTGCTCCGAGACTCCACCCCCGATGACCTCAGCGGCGCGCTCCGGGTGTTGGAGGAGACCGCGATCGCGGCTCAGAGCGAACCCCTGGATCTCGCACGCATCGTCGCCGACATCCAGCACGGTGCGGTGGGCGCGACGGCGTTGGTCGACGACGAGGTCATCGGCACCGCGCTGGCCCGGATCGACGGATCCAGCGCGGAGATCACCGCCTTCGGGGTCGCATCCGGTTGGCACGACGAGTCGGTCACCTCGTCGCTGCTGGCCCACCTCGAGTCGACGTTGTCGCAGCACGGGGTCCAGCGCATCAGCGCCCTGGTCAGCCCCGACCCCCCCGGACGTGCCGCGCTCGAGGCCCGTGGTTTCGTCGCCGCGGAGGGGCTCGTCCGCTACCAGAAGAAGCAGGCGCTCGAACCCGAGGAGGTCCACATCGTCAAGAGCTGGGGCGGCGACATGTGCTCAGCCGGCCTGTGGGACGAGGGGGCGGGTATGGAACGCGAGAAGACCCTGATCGAGTCGCGCATCGTGGCGCCGCTGGCTGAACCCGAGCTCGCGATGCGCGTCGGGATGCGTGCGCCATCGACCGTGATGCTGTTCGGCCCACCGGGCACCGGCAAGACGACCTTCGCGCGGGCCATCGCCAGCCGGTTGGACTGGCCCTTCGTGGAGCTCCTGCCGTCCAAGCTCGCCAGCGGCGAAGGGACGCTCGCCAACGAGGTGCGCGATGCCTTCCAGGACCTCGGTCGACTCGAACACGTGGTGGTGTTCATCGACGAGTTCGAGGAACTCGCACCCAGCCGTGACGCACGCCCGGCGACCGCCGGTGTGGTCAACGAGCTACTCAAGTCGATCCCGGAGTTCCGTCGTCGCCCGGGCCGTCTGCTTGTTTGCGCGACCAACTTCGTCGCCACCGTCGACCCTGCGGTGATGCGGCCGGGCCGGTTCGATCTCCTCGTCGGGATCGGGCCACCCGACGAGGAGGCGCTCAGGGCGCTGTGGGAACAAGCGTTGCGACCCATCGCCACCTCGGACGACGTCAACCCCGTCGACCTCGCCGGCCGGACCAAGGGGTTCACGCCCGGAGACGTCGATCTGGCGGCCCAGCGTGCCGCCGCAGCGGCCTTCGACCGCGCACGTTCGAACGGCGGCCATGCGCTCGTGACCCCCGGCGATCTCCTCGATGCGCTCGCGCGGACCCAGCCGTCCATCCCGACGGAGCTGGTGCAGAGCTTCAACGTCGAGGCAGAACGTTTCGGTCGGGTCTGACGCCGCCACGCCCGGGGGCGTCGACCCAGCGACCGGGCCGCAGGTGCCCCCGGGCGGCGTGGTGGATCATCACGCCGTGGCCCTGGCCCAGCGCTCCCACGGCGCCAGCGGCGTAGAGTACGCGCCCGGTCGCATGGGCCGCCGCCTTGCCGGCGCATCGCCAAGGCATCGCCGGCGCATCGCCAAGGCATCGCCGGCGCATCGCCGGCATGGACGGCCGACGAGGGCAGACAGATGACCGCGAGGCACCGCTCCCGACGACGCGAACTGGTCGAGTCGATCGCCCAGGGTGCCGTGCTGCTCTCCGATGATGGCCAGGGGTTCGCCATCAACGAGGCCGCGCGTGAGTTGCTGGCCATCCCCGAGGGTGCCCGCGCCCGGACCGCCGAGGACGTGCTCACCCACCCGGCACTGGCCGAAGCGGTCGACGACGTCCTCGACACCGCCCAGCCCGTGACCCTGGAGATCGACCGTGCCGAGGCGCGGCTGCGGGTCAACGTCTCGATGCTCCGGGACGAGGTGCTCGTCCTGATCACCGACCGCACCGAGGAGCACCGGGTCGATGAGCTGCGCCGCGACTTCGTCGTCAACGCCTCCCACGAGCTGAAGACCCCGGTGACCAGCATCCAGGCGCTCGCGGAGGCGCTGTCGGTGGTCTGTCACGAGCAGCCGGAGCGTGTCCCGGAGCTGGTCGGCCAGCTCGGTGACGAGGCCGCACGCCTCGCGGCACTGGTGCCCGACCTGCTCGATCTGCGCCGGCTCGAGGAGCGGGGTCCGCTCGAGCTCGCGAGCGTCGACCTCGCCGAACTGGTCCGCCGGGTGGTCGCCAACCAGATCGACAGGGCCGAGGACCTTGAGGTGGGGCTCGTGGTGGATGTCCCCTCCGAGGTCGAGATCCCGGGGATCGTCGGCGACCTACAGGTGGTCGTGAGGAACCTGGTGCGCAACGCCCTCACCTACAACCGGGCCGGCGGCACGGTCGAGGTCCGCCTGCGCACCCTCGACGACGATGACACGGTCGAACTCGTCGTCGCCGACACGGGCGTGGGCATCGCGTCCTCCGAACTCCCCCGCATCTTCGAGCGCTTCTACCGCGTGGACCCCGCCCGCTCCCGCGCGACCGGGGGCACGGGGCTCGGGCTGTCGATCGTGCGACACGCGGTGGAGAACCTCGGCGGGTCGGTCGAGGTCGCCAGCCAGCTCGGTGACGGGACGTCGTTCACGGTCCGGCTGCCCACGGTTCGACCCGCCACGGCGCGGTAGGTTCGCCTCATGGTCGAGGACCGGTTCGAGTTGCGACCGATCGGTCGCGTCGCGTCGCCGCTACGCGATCCCGAGGCGGGACCCCACCAGGGCGACGAGGGCGCACCCGACGCCTGGCTCGTGTTCGACGACGAGGTCACTGCCGGGTTGCGCGGCCTGGTCCCTGGTCAGGAGGTCGTCCTGCTCACCTGGCTCCACCTCGCTGCACGCGACGTGCTGTCCGTCCATCCGCGCGGCGACCACACACAGCCGGAGCGGGGGGTGTACAGCACCCGGTCGCCGAACCGGCCCAACCCGATCGGCCTGCACCGGGTCACCATCGTCGAGATCGCCGGCACCCGGCTCCGGGTGGCGCCGCTGGAGGCGGTCGACGGCACGCCGATCCTCGACGTCAAGCCGGTCCGCCAGCACGCGCCGGACGACTGACCGCCCGGGTGCCGGAGCCGCCGCCGCAGGCGCCGCGATCAGGGCCGGCAGCGCGTGCTGACGGCCGGGGTAGGTGACGCCCACCGCACCGAGGTGGTCGGGGCCGGCCGTTCCATGATGACTAGGGTCGGGGCTCCTTGCACCGCAGGTGCCGGTGCCACCGGGAGGGTGACGAGGATGTCGGGAGCCACGCGTTCGAACGGTCACACCGTCCTCGCGGCGGCGGACAGCGCGCCCTACACCTCGCTGCGCAGCCGGCCCGTCCCACGCGCCCAGCGCTACGCGATCGGCAAGAGCCTGCGCAAGCAGGTCGCCCGCTCCAGCCTCGCCGACTGGGACCCGCCCACCGACCGGCGCGACCCGGTCGAGCAGCTCCGCGAGGCCCACGAGGGTCGGATCGAGTGGCTCGTACCCGTGCGGGTCGGCCGCATGACCGCCTCGCCCTACGGCTTCCTGCGCGGGTCGGCGACGGTGATGGCCGAGGACGTCGCGGCCCTGCCGTCGACGGGCATCACCCCGGT
>PWEU01000386.1 GCA_003554005.1 Nitriliruptoraceae bacterium | reverse complement strand
TCACCGACGGAGTCGCTCTCTCCGAGGGGGGTGATCGAGAAGGCTGCGAGCATCGTCGACTCCTGGGTGGTGGATCAGGATGGTGGTGGATCAGGATGGTGGTGGATCAGGATGGTGGTGGGTCGACGACGCCTGGCCGTACGACACCGTGTTCGTAGGCGTATACGACGGCCTGGACGCGATCACGCAGCCGCAGCTTGGCGAGGACCCGGCCGACGTGGGTCTTGATGGTGGTCTCGGACACCACCAACAGGGCCGCGATCTCGGCGTTGGACCGACCCCGCGCCAGGTGGATCAGCACCTCGCGCTCCCGATCGGTCAGGGAGGCGAGCTCGGGGGGCGGCCGACGGTCCCCCGTCGCGACCACCCCGTCGACGAAGGCGGTGACGACGCGCTGGGTCACGGTCGGGTCCAGGAGCGCCTCGCCGGCCGCGACCGTCCGCACCGCCGACACCAGCTCGGCGGGTGGGGTGTCCTTCAGGAGGAAGCCGCTCGCGCCGCCACGCAACGCCGAGAAGACGTACTCGTCGGCGTCGAAGGTGGTCAGCACGATGACCCTGGCACGGCTCCCCGCGGCGACGAGGCGGCGCAGCGCCTCCAGCCCGTCGAGGTGGGGCATGCGGATGTCCATGAGCACCACGTCCGGCGCCAACCGCTGGACCACCTCGATCGCTGCCAGGCCGTCGGCGGCTTCACCGACCACTTCGAGGTCCGGCTCCTCCCCCAGGATCATGACGAACCCGGCTCGGACCAGATGCTGGTCGTCGGCGATCACCACGCGGATGGTCATCTCAGCCCCGTCCGACCGTGCTCGACACCGGCAGCGGGAGCTCCGCCCTCACGCGGAACCCGCCCTCGGTCCGGATCCCCGCCTCCAGGCGACCACCGAGCACGGCGGCCCGCTCTCGCAGGCCCATCAACCCCGTGCCGCCACCGGGGGTGGTCTGGGGGCTCGCACCGCTGGCGGCCGCTCGCCCGTCCTCGGTGCGGTGGCCCGCGATCGGGGCCCTGGGCGGCTGGAGCCCCCGACCGTCGTCGGTGACCTCCACCACCAGCCGGTGCTCGCTGCCCTCCAGGCGCACCACCACCTCGCTGACCGGGCCCGCGTGCTTGAGCACGTTGGTCAGCGACTCCTGGGCGATGCGGTAGGCCGAGACCCCCACGCCCGCCGGCACCTCCCGCAGCTCACCGGTTCGCTCCAACCGGACCGGCACCCCGGCCTCCGCGAGCCGATCGACCAGCCCAGCGATCTCGTCGAGGGACGGCTGGGGCTCGCCGTCGTCCCGCGCGACCCCGTCCTCGCGGAGTACGGCCACGAGCCGCCGGAGCTCGGCGAGCGCCTCCCGGCCGCTGCCCTCGATGTCATCGAGCACCCCCAGGGCTGCATCGGGGTCGCGTGCGGCGACCCGACGACCAGCGCTGGCCTGGACGACCACCACGCTGACCGCGTGGGCCACGACATCGTGGAGCTCGCGGGCGATGCGGCGACGCTCGTCGGCCGTGGCCAGCGCCGTGACCAGCGCCTGGTGGCGTTCGAGCTCCTCGGCTCGGACCTCGAGCTGGGCCACCAGCTGGCGGCGGGCGCGGGTGCGGTCACCGAGCGCCCACACGGTCGCCAGCACCAACGAGGTGCCGATCAGGGGCCCGATCTGGGTCTCACCGATCCGCAGCCAGGCGCTGAGGTAGCCCGCGAGCACGAACCCGGCGGTCACCCCGAGCGAGATCTGCGCATCCCGACGGGTGCCGTAGGCGGCGATGGAGTACAGCGCGATCATCAGGGTGCCCCCTGCCAGCCCGAGGTCGTGCCCGAGCAGGGTGAACACTCCGGTGGCGATACCGCTGACCGCGATCGTGACCAGCGGCGCCACCCGCCGCCAGGCCAGGGGGACGGCGATGACGACCGTGAGTACGGCACCGACGACCGGGGGCACGAAGGCCGCGGTGGTCCCCTGGACGAGGTTGTAGGTGAACTCGGCCAGCAGCCCCGCGCCGAGCACGACAGCCACCACCACGTCCCGAAGGGGCGGACGGTCGTAGGTCCCGTCTCCGGCTGACAGCCGGCGCCACCCGACCCGGCCCGGTATGGAGCCCGGCTCGCTCAACGGCACAGCGGGGGCGCCACCAGCGGGTGGCTCGGTCGTCGGGGCCCGGGTTCGCAACGGCACGCCCACCACGCTAGAGGGCCGGCGCCCGCCGCACCTCCTTCCACTGGATGACCTGCGACTCACCGGCGGGGAGGACGCAGCCGACGCGGAGCCGGCACCTGGCGCCGCTACCCTCGCCGGTCGAGCGCCTGCTCGGTCCCCCGCCCACCGGTCCGTCGCCGCGGAACCGGCCCCACCACGGCCGTCGAGTCGCACCGTGACGCTGTTCCACCGCTACCTCGGCGCCGTCATCGTGCTGTTGTTCCTGGTGATCATGGTCACGGGTCTGGTGCTGCGGATCCTCGGTCGCGAGGAGACGCCGAGCGCGCTGTGGGTGACCCAGCACTGGACGGAGAACCTCCTGGTGATCCAGACCATCACCGGGATAATCCTGCTTCTGCTCGGCCGTCGGGTCGTCGGCATCCCGCTCGCTTGGCTGCACTACCTCTACGGGTCGCTGTTCCCGCTGATCGCCATCGTGGGCGGTCGCCTGGCAGGGCTGCGTCGGGAGCAACGCGAGTACGTCGGTCTCGCCTGGGGCTCGTTCTTCGCCTTCGCCCTGACGCTGCGCGGGGTCCAGACCGCCTGCGGCGAGAGCGTCGCGGCCCTGGTCCGCTGCCTCAGTCCTTGAGCCTCACCGGTCCGAAGCCCGGCCGAGTACCCGCCAGCTGCGCGGACGCCGACCGATCCCCCCCGGAGCCCCCCGTGACCCGCCGCTTCGCCCTCACCTTCGACTACCTGTGCCCCTTCGCCCGCAACGCCAACGAGCACGTGATCACCGCGCTGCGGGGCGGCGCCGACTGGGACGTACGGTTCGTGCCCTACAGCCTCGCGCAGGGCCACGTCGCGGAGGACCAGCCGGCGGTCTGGGACCGGCCGGAGCCCCACCGGGTCGCCGGGGTGCTGGCGCTGCAGGTCGGCATCGCGGTGCGTGACCGGCATCCGGACCGGTTCCTTGAGGTGCACGAGCAGCTGTTCGCGGCGCGCCACGACCGCGGCGAGGACCTCAAGGACCGGGCTGTGGTCGCGACAGCGCTGGAGCGTGCGGGCCTCGCTGCCGAGGACGTCCTGACCGCCGTCGAGGCCGGTGAGCTGCTCGGGCAGCTGCAGCAGGAGCACGAGCGAGCCGTGCAGGACCACGAGGTGTGGGGCGTGCCGACCTTCATCACCGACCGTCGCGCGGCGTTCGTCCGGCTGCTCGACCGGCCCGGCGGGGATGCGACGCTCGCCACGCAGCGGATCACCCAGGTCGTCGAGCTCGTCGACGCTCCTATGGAGCTCCACGAGTTCAAGCAGACCGACCTGCCGATCTGAACCGCTCGGCGTGCCGTTCGGGGGGGTCGACGACGTCGACCAGGGGGGCCGCCGCCACCCCCGGCGCGTGCCGCTCGGTGACCTGCAGCTCGGCCCACCACCGTCCCGTCCCGTCGGGCAGCGGCGGATGGAGCAGGAACTTGATGTCCACCGGGGCAGCTGAGGTCGCCGGCACGGTGGCTCCCAGCTGACGGTGCACCCCTACGAGCCACCGGGCCACCAACGCCCCGACCACCTCGGGGTCGAGTCGGTCGAGGCCGACCGGTCGCCCCGGCACCAGCCACAGATCGAGGGGTCCGAGGGGTACCCGGGGGGCGACGAGGTGGACGTCGCCGACCGAGGCGACCAGCAGCGCGTCGGCGAGCACGGCGGCGAGGGTCTCGTGTTGCGCCCAGCGGCGTTGGTGCTCGACGGTGAGCGGCGGTGGCGTGAGAGGGGTCAGCACCTGCCCATGGGGGTGGTGCTGGGAGGCGCCGGCGCTGACGCCGACGGCCGTGGTCAGCAGCGACCATCGGTCGGGGGCCCGAGCGGCGAGCTGGAGTTGGACGTCGAGCTGGGTCGCCCACACGGTGGCGAGGTCCGGCTGCAGGTGGGAGAGGGTCGGCGAGTGGTCGGTGGCCACCGCCAGATCGGCCCGTCCGGTGGGGCCCTCCAGGGGCGGGTAGATGTTGTGCAGGCCGAACCAGCGGCCCACACCCCGATCCGACGCCTCGGGCAGCAACCGGTCGTCGTCCGGTGCCGGGTCGCAGAAGGGGCAGCCGTCCACGTCCTCGGTCATCTGCTGACGATGGACCACCGGTCGCGGGCGGGACTCCCGGGTCTCGGTCCACAGCCCCACCCGCCCGGTCACCGGACAGTCGATCGCCCGTGCCGGTCGGCCCGCAGGCGTCGACCGCCCCGGCGGCGACGTCACTGGTCGCTGACGCCCAACAGTTCCTTGGCCCGGTCGACGTCGTCGCAGACGATGACCAGCTTGCTGCCCGCGGCGATGTAGGCCTGCTCGATGTTGATCTCCGCGTCGGCGAGCGACCGGCACGCCGCACCGAGGTGGCCCGGCTCGTCGGGGAGCGCGACGACCACCACCCGTCGTGCCGCCCGGACCTCGATGCCGGCGTCGGCGAGGACCTCGAGCGCCTCGTCAGCCCGGTCGACGAGGACGTGGACGATGCCTTTGCCCTTGCCGGTGAAGGCGCTGATGGCCTCGATGTTGATGTCGGCCGCACCAAGTAGCTCACCGAGCCGGGCGAGCTGCCCCGGGGTGTCGTCGGGGATGATGACCAGGTCCTTGCGCATCGTGCCCTCCTCGGCGGTGGCAGCGAGACTAGCCAGCGAGCGCTCGTGCGGGACCGACCATGCCGGTTGGTACACTCGTCGCCGCTCGCGGGCCAGTGCCTGCGTGCCCTTTCCGGGGTAGCTCAGTTGGCAGAGCGTTCGACTGTTAATCGAAATGTCGCCGGTTCGAGCCCGGCCCCCGGAGCGATCGCGGTGCGGGATGTGCTGCTCTCGTTGCACGACATCGCGCACCCTTCGTCCTCGTCGACGGCCATCCTCACGTGAGGATGGCCGTCATCGTGTGAGGACGAGCTTGCCGAACAGGTCGCCGGCGAGCATCCGCTCGAAGGCCGGCCGTGCGTCATCCATGGGGAAGACGTCGTCGATCAAGGGTCGGACCCCGGTGGCATCCAGCATCCGCACGAGGCGGACGAGCTCGTCGCGGGTCCCCATGGTCGAACCGATGATGCGCAGCTGTCGGTAGAAGACCCGGGCGAGATCGGCCGGCGGGTTCATCCCGGAGGTCGCACCGGCGACCACGATGACGCCGCCGGGCTCCAGCGCCCGCAGGGAGTGCGACCACGTCGCGTCGCCGACGGTCTCCATGACCGCGTCGACCCGGTCCGGCAGCCGTTGGCCGGATGGGATCGCGAGGTGGGCGCCGAGCTCGAGCGCCCGTTGTCGCTTCGCCTCGTCACGGCTGGTGACCGAGACATGCAGTCCGGCGGCCCTGGCCAGCAGGATCGCCGCCGTGGACACCCCACCGCCGGCGCCCTGGATGAGGACCCGTTGCCCCGGTCGCAGCTCCCCCCGGGTGAACAGCATCCGGTAGGCGGTCAGCCACGCGGTGGGCAGACACGCGGCCTGCTCGAAGCTGAGACCCTCGGGCTTGTCGACGAGGTTGCGCCGCGGCACGGCGACCCGTTAGGCGAACGTCCCGTCGTGGCGTTCGGAGAGGATCGAGAACCCGCCCGTCAAGGTCTCGTCGATGCCGTCGGGATCGGCGATGACCCCGTGGACGATCACCTCGCGTCCATCGGCGGCGATCCCCGCGGCATCGCACCCGAGGACGATCGGGAGCCGTTCCGGATCGATCCCCACGCCCCGCAACGTCCAGATGTCGTGATGGTTGAGCGAGGCTGCTCGGACCTGGACGACCTCCCACCCGTCCGGCGGATCGGGATCCGGGCGCTCACCGAAGGTGAGCCCCGCGAGCGGATCGTCGGGAGTGGCGGACTGGGCGGTGATGGCGAACATGCTCGCAGCCTACTGCGCGCCACGCTCCGACGACGGGGCACGCACCTGCCCGGGGGTGGGAGGCGGGTACGGCCGCTCATGCTTGCGCTGGTAGGTGCTGGCGCGGGCCGGTTGCCTCCGGGAGCCGACCGGTCAGCGCGGCCTCGACGAGCCGGGCAGCGAGGTCGGGGCCGAGCACGGCCGCCTCCCGCGCGAGGCCCCGTGCCGCCGTGCGCGCGTCGTGGTCGGCCAACTGACGCACCACCGCCCGCCGCAGCGGCGCGGGACGCAGCGCTCGCAAGGCGAGCACCCGCCCGGCCCCCGCCTCACGGAGCCGGGCAGCACCCTCACGCTGATCGCCCTGCAGGGGGACCACCACCAACGGGACACCCGCGGTGAGTGCTTTCGAGACGAACCCGGCGCCGCCGAACCCGATCGCCAACGCCGCCTGTGCCAGCAACGGCCCATGTGGCCCCCGTCCGACGGTCACTCCAGGAGCCTGGCGTGGCGTCATCGAGTTGGAGGTGACGACCACACGAAGGTCCATCCGCGCCAGTGCCCGGAGCGCGACCGCGCCCAGTTGCCGATCGACGTCCGTGGCGGTGGAATCGGTGACCACCACCAACGGCGACTCCCCCACCGGCGGCGTCAGCTCCGGTAGCGCCGGATCGAGCGCCAGTGGGCCGACCACGTGGGCGTCCGGAGGCCAGGTGAGACGGGGACGTTCGAGACCGGGCAGCGTGCCGATCAGCCGCAGCGCCGGCAGCGCGACATGCCCGAGCCCGATGTCGGCGGCGGCTCGTTCGGCCTGCTGCGCACCGAGGGCGAGCGAGCGGCGCTGGAGTTCCACGATGCGCCGGTCGTCGGCCCGCCGCAGCGCCGAGCGGGCCGGACGTCGTCCGAGCCCGACGGGAGGGAGCTCGTCCGCCGGGTCATCGAGATGGGGGGGCACCACCTCGACCCAGGGGACGCCGAGCAGTTGGGCGGCGAACGCCCCGCAACGCGTGATGGTGTCGGCGACCACGAGGTGTGGCTGCCAGGGACGCAGCGTTGCCGCCAGCGGCACGGCCATCGCGGCCGCCCGGGCCCAGAGCCGGTGTCCGATGTCGTCGTCCGCATCGGTGGGACCGAGCAGCGGCAACCGCGCGACGCTCAGGCCGTGTCGGGCCGCGGTCGCGTCGTGGCCGTCGCCGGAGAGGAAGCGGACCGCATGGTCGCGCGCCCGCAGCGACGCCGCGAGCCCCAGGGCGGGCAGCGCGTGGCCCGGGTCCGGTCCCGCGACCCCCGCGATCCGCGCCACATCGCCCCCTTCACACCGCCCGCCCGGCGGTGCGCGCCCACCGAACCAGGTCGGACCGACCGACCCGGCCGGCCATCCTCAGGATGCCACGTCGGCGGGGTCGGCCTCGGGTCGGAGCCGCGTCCTGCCGTCCGGCGACGCAGGCGGCGCACCGGCGCCGAGACGACCGCGGCGCACGAGCGGTTCAGAAGGCGAGGTCGACGGGCTCGGGCGAGGGTTCGAGCACGCCGTCGATCCAGCCGGCGACGCTGGCCGCCAGGGAGGGGTCACCGAGACGGGCCAGGAGCTGGACCGCGTCCGGCCGGGGGGCGGATCGCCACCGCGTCCAGGAGATCTGCTCGGCGGCGATCCCGAGCTCGGCCGCGACGCGGTGCCGGGCGAGGTCAGCGGCCACCGTCGGTCCCAACCGCAGGATGACCCGCAGCAGCGCGATGGCCTCCGGCGCCTCCTCCCGCACCGCGTCCAGGGCGCGGGAGGCCTGGCGGACGTCGGTGGTGGTGATGGTGACCGCGTGCCGGTCGACGGTGGCCGTGGCCGCCAGCAGGCCGACCGCGACCCCGAAGCGGGGATCGCGCTGCAGTCGGGCGCGGGCCTGGGTCGCCGCCGATGCCCGGGCCAGCTGCGCGGCCGTCTCCTCCTGGTCGTCCTCCGGCGCACTGCTCGTGGCTGGCGTGGTCGCGTCCGCCGTCGAAGCGTCCGCCGTCGAACCGTCCGCCTCGGTCGCCGCAGCCTGGGGTCGCGGCGCTGCCCGGCCACCGCGCCGACGCGACGGCGAGACCTCGCCGACCCAGGCGGTGACGACCAGCGGATCGGCGTCGAGCTGGCTCGCGATGGCACTGACCGGCACCCCGGCACGCCGCAGGGCCCGGGCACGTGCTGGCCGGGTGTCGTCGGGCTCCTCGATCGGACCGCCGCCCTCGGTCGCGGACCCGGCACCGGCGGCCACCACCCGCAGGGTGGGCAGGGAGCCGGGCGCCACGGCGCGCCGCGCCCGGGCCGTCAGGGCGAAACCGATGGGCCGGTCGTGGTCCGTAGCCGCCTCGCCCGCGACGTGGGAGGGCGTCTGCCGGTCGGCCGGCCCGCTGCCAGAAGCCGATGGTCCGGGACGCTGGAGGTCGTCGAGGGGCAGCAGGATCTGCTCCGGTCGTCCGGCGCGTCGCGGGACCGGAACGGACCGCCGGGCACGGGCGGCAGCCCCGTCCTGATGCTGGGAGTGTGAGGTCGGCTGTTCCATGACCACACCGTACGACCGAGGTGTGACACCGGACCCCGGGTCCACAGGTCTCCCACGGCAGCCTGGCCTCAGGGGTCCAGGTAGCCGTCCAGTTGGTCCACACGGCCGGGTCGCCGCAGCTTCGCGAGCGCCTTGGCCTCGATCTGGCGGATCCGCTCCCGGGTGAGCCCGAGGTTGCAGCCGACCTGCTCGAGCGTCGAGGGTTCGGCCCCGACGAGCCCGAACCGCTGCTCGATCACGGTCCGCTCCCGGGGGTTGAGGTCCTCGAGGACCGCGGCGATGTCGAGGCGCAGGAGCAGGCGAGCAGCCGCTTCGACCGGCACGGTGGCGTTGCGGTCCTCCAGCAGTTCCCCCATCGACCCGTCGCCCTCCTCACCGATCGGGGCATCGAGCGAGGTCGGGTCGACGCCCAGCCGGCGGAACTCCTCGACCTTGGCCACCGGTAGGTCGGCGGCGGTCGCGACCTCCTCCAGCGTCGGTTCCCGTCCCAGCCGCTGCACCAGGGAGCGCTCGATCCGCCCCAGCCGGTTCATGGTCTCGACGAGGTGCACGGGGATGCGGATCGTGCGGGACTGGTCGGCGATGGCGCGGCTGATCATCTGACGGATCCACCAGGTGGCATAGGTCGAGAACTTGTAGCCACGCGTGTAGTCGAACTTGTCCACCGCCCGCATCAGGCCGAGGTTGCCCTCCTGGATCAGATCGGGGAACTGCAGGCCACGACCGACGTGGCGCTTGGCGATCGAGACCACCAACCGTAGGTTCGCCTCGATCATGACCTGCTTGGCGTCCCGGGCCAGCCGCTCGACCCGGCGCAGGCAGGTCCGCTGGGCGGTGGTCAGCTCCAGGGGGGAATCCAGCACCTCAGCGGCCGCCAACCCGGCCTCCACCCGCTTCGCCAGGTCGACCTCCGACTCCTGGTCGAGGAGGTCCACGCGTCCGATCTCGTTGAGGTAGAGCCGGACCGCATCGACGCTGGCGGGGGCGTCGGCCGGCGCCGGCGAGGGCGACCCACTCGACCCGCCACCGGAGAGATCGTCCACCAACTGCACGGCGGCGTCGCGCAACCGCGCTCCGACCTGCTCGATCGCGGCAACGTCGAGCCCCGCGTCATCCACCGCGACCGCAACCTCGCGGGCGGTCACGAACCCGCGCCGGCTGCCGTGGGCCACCAGGTCGTCACCGACCTCGCGGGCCACGTCGAGGACGAGGATGGGCAGCTCGTCGTCGACCCTGCCGCCTGAGCCGCCAGACCCGGCGCGCGGGGAGGAACCGCTCATGGCCGACCCCCTCCCAGGCTCGCCCACGGTGACCGATGCTACGGAGGGCGGTGCCCGTGCCGTCCGGTTCTTGGGCGTGGCGCACCGCGTGCGCACCACCCGCACGCCTCAGGCGGGCTGGCCGAGCAGCTGTCGACGCCGCCGTTGGAGGTCCGCGAGCCCCCGTTGCAGCTCCCTGACCCGCTCCGGTTCGGCGGCGTGGCTCAGGCGCGCCAACTCGTCCCGTAGGGCCTGGGTCTCAGCCTCGACGCGGTCGACCAGCAATCGGCGGAGACGCCCGGCGACCACCGCACCCACGACCTCCGGGTCCGCGAGCTCGGGATCGTCCTCCAGCGCCAACGCCCGGAGCAGCCCCCTTATCCGGTCGTCCTCGGCCGCAGCCACGACGTCGGCGAAGGGGGCACCGGCCCCGCCGCCCGCCCGTACCGCCCGCAGCACCGCCCGGGCATCGGGATGGGTGAGGTCGTCCTCGACCAGCTCCGCCGCCTCCTCGGGGAGGTGCTCGGGGTACTGGAGGAGCGCGCGCAGCGCCGCGCGTTCGATGCGGGCTCGGCTCGCCGTCACCGGCCGGTCACCGCCCGCGCGGCCCCGCTGGCCTTGCTGGCCGCCGGGTCGCGCCCGGCCGCCCGCGTCACCGGCGGCCACGCCTTCGTGGGCGTCCAACTGCACCCCGAGCCGCGCGGCGGTGTCGGTGACGAAGCCGTAGGCGTAGCCGATCCGCTCGGCGATCTCCGTGCGGGCCCACTCGCGCCGCAG
>PWEU01000418.1 GCA_003554005.1 Nitriliruptoraceae bacterium | reverse complement strand
GGCTCGGGCTCGGGCTCGGGCTCGGGCTTCGGGGCGGCGCCCACGGGCTTGCGGAACACCTGCGTGACCCACACCTGACCGCCACCGTCGAGGACCACGCCCACACCGATCTGTGTCCACTCGCTGTCGAGGATGTTGCGCCGGTGACCGGAGGAGTCCATGAGCGCGCTGTGGATCGCCGATACCGTCGGCCCGCGGCCCACGTTCTCTCCGACCTTCTGCCAGCCGCTGACCGCCGACCCCAGGTTCGGGTTGTGGTGCAGGTTGCTCGCGTCGGCCATCACCCGGCTGGGGGAGCGGGCGACCGAGGTCAGATCACCGGCCACCTCGAGGGCCGGCAGCCCCTTCGCGGCGCGCTCGGAGTTCGCGGCCGAGACGAACTGCGACTCCATCCCGATGTCGGCGAACGCCGGGGTGATCGCCGCCGGGAGCAGTGCGGCGACCAGGGCGACCACCAGGGCGCCGACGGTGAGTCGCACCCGGTGCCGCGATGAGGCGAGCGCTGCGTCCACGGGTCCGTCCGTTCCTCTGGACGGAGCCCCGCGGCGGGGTGGAGGAGGTTCCTTCGGTGGCCCGGCGGTCGTGGCCGCGTCGCGGCGATAGACCCGTGGCTTTGCGGACCGCCCTTTCGGACGGGGTGCCCTTGTCGAGAAGCTCCGTCAACGTGCTGCACCGCAGGTATCGGCCGACGACATCGCTAGCTTGAGCGGGGCTGGGGCGAGGAGGAGACCGAGGATGCGCAGGGCACGGCGCCCCGCCCGACCCGTCGTCACCCTGTACACGCGCGCCGGCTGTGGGCTGTGTGAGCGAGCCGGACGGCTCGCCCGCAGGGAGGCCGGACGCGGCGGGTTCCGGACGGTCGACGTGGACACCGACCCGGCCCTGGTCCGGCGCTACGGGGTCCGGGTGCCGGGGATCACGGTCGACGACGTCGAGGTGGCCGAGCTCGAGCTCGCCCCGGGGCAGGTCCGCCGAGCGGTCCGGGCGGCCCGGCGGGCCGCCCGGCGCCGGGGGTGAGCCTGCGCCCCGCCGCGCGGTCCGGGTCCGGTCGGGTGGGCCGGTGGGTGCGACGCCGCAGCGACCACCCGCATAGCCTCGGTCCCGGGAGCACGTCGGCACCGGGAACGACCCCGGTGGCGATCGGTCACGGCCCGGGTGGTGGCGTGACCGTGGGACACGACGATGTGGAGGAGCGGCGAGTGCGCGATGGGCGGATCCCAGCGGCCACGGTGGCCAGGTTGCCGGTGTACCTGCAGGCGCTGCTCGAGGCCGCCGAGGCGGGCGTCGAGGTGCTCGCCAGCGACGACCTCGCCCGTGCGGCGGGCTACAACGCCGCCAACGTGCGCAAGGACCTGTCCTACCTCGGGACCCACGGCACCCGGGGGGTGGGCTACGACGTCGACGGCCTGGCGCGCGAGCTGTCCCGAGCACTCGGGCTCCTCGAGGACCGGCCGGTGCTGCTCGTCGGTGTCGGCAACCTGGGGCGTGCGCTGGCCAGCTACGACGGCTTCCGACGTCGGGGCTTCCACCTCGCCTCCTTGCTGGACGCGGCGCCGTCGGTGATCGGGCAGGACGTCGCCGGGTACCTGGTGCGGGCGGTGGAGGAGCTGGAGGCGGTCGTGGCCGAGCACGACATCAGCCTCGCCGTGCTCGCCATCCCCGCAGCGCAGGCGCAGCCCATGGTCGATCGGCTGGTGGCTGCCGGGGTCCGGGCGATCCTCAGCTTCGTGCCGACCCACCTCGCCGTCCCCGACGACGTCACCCTGCGCCGCGTGGACCTGGCCACAGAGCTGCAGATCCTGTCGTTCTACGAGCAGGTCGTCGTCGACGCGCCGACGACCCCCGCGACCTTCTGACCGGGCTTCGTACCACCGGCGTGCTCCGTAGCTCGTCGCCGACTCGGCTGGGGTGTGGGCGAGCGGCGCGGTACCCTCCGTCCGACCGGACGCGTGGCGGCGTAGGGCACGGGCGACGTCACCCGGGGCGACACACCGGTCCGGATGCTGCCCGCCCGTCTCCGCGCCTCACGTCCCCCGTCCAACGACCTCGGAACACGGTCACGACCGGCCCTTCCGTCGAGAGGTTCGTCCCCGCATGGCACTCCTGGTCGTCGGCTGCAACCACCGCAGCGCGGAGCTCGGCCTGCTCGAGCGGATCGCGGTCCCTGCCGACGAGCTGCCCAAGGCGCTGCACTCGGTGGTCGCGCTCGAGCACGTCACCGAGGCGGTCATCGTCTCCACCTGCAACCGGGTCGAGGTGTACGCCCAGGTGACCCGCTTCCACCCGGGGCTGCAGGAGCTCCGCGGTTGGCTCGCCGAGCGGGGGGACGTCCATCCCCAGGATCTGGACGCCCTGCAGTACAGCTACCACGACGACCGGGCCGCCGCCCCCCTGTTCGCCGTCGCCGGGGGGCTCGACTCGATGGTCGTCGGCGAGCGACAGATCGCCCTGCAGGTCAAGCAGGCGATGGAGGTGGCGCGCGCGGAGGGGACGGCCCGTCGGGGGCTCCAGCGCGTGTTCCGCCAGGCGGTCAGCGTCGGACGCCGGATCCGCAACGAGTCCCGCATCAGCCAGGGCGCCTCGTCCATGGTCGACGTCGGGCTGGCAGCGGTGGATGCCCGCAGGGGTCTCCCGCTGGCCGGATCCCGCGTCGCCGTCGTCGGAGCCGGTGACCTGGGCGGCCTGGCGGTCCGGCGGGTCGCTGACCTCGGTGCTGGTCATGTGACCATCTGGAACCGCAGCCCGGACAAGGCCGAGCGCCTGGCCGCCAAGCTGGTGGGCACGGTGCCTCACGCCGTCGTCGGCCGTCTCGACGCGGCGCTGGCTGAGGCCGAGGTGGTGGTGTGCACGACCGGAGCCGCCCACACCGTCATCGGGGCCGAGCTGGTGCGGGGGGTCCTGGACCGACGCCGGTGGGAGGTCGGCGGCGCGGAGACGACGGACGCCGAGGACCGCGCGCTCGGGACGCCGTGCCCGCTGGTGCTGCTCGACCTCGGTGTCCCCCGCAACGTCGACCCGGCCTGCGCCTCCCTCACGGGGGTCGAGCTGATCGACGTCTCGGACGTGCGAGGTCTCGCCGTGCGGGGCGACACCGGCACGGTGCTCGCCGACGCCCGCCGCATCGTGGAGGAGGAGGTCGAGCGGTTCGCCGCCTGGACCCGGGCCGCTGAGGTCGAGCCCACGATCCGGGCCATCCGCACCCAGGCGGAGTCGGTCCGACAGGCCGAGCTCGAGCGACTGCGCGGCAAGCTCGCGAGCCTGGACGACCAGCAACGGGCCGCGGTCGACTCGCTCACCCGCGGCATCGTCAACACCCTGCTCCACAACCCGACCGTGCGCCTGAAGGAGCTGGCCGATCTCGGCGGCGCGGACCCGGGGGTCGAGCTCCTGCGGGAGCTGTTCGACCTGCCTGAGGGCGACGCGTGAGCGTCGGTGTGCCCCCCACGGCCGTCGGCCGTCCCTGGCGCATCGCGACCCGACGCTCCCCGCTGGCGCAGGTCCAGGCCCGTTCCGTCGCTGAGGCCCTGCGGGCCGCCACGGGGCGCAACGCCGAGCTCGTCCCGCTCTCGACCACCGGCGACGACCATCCCGAGCGCGCCATCGAGGCCTTCGACGCCAAGGGCCTGTTCGTCGATGGGACGCGCCAGGCGGTGCTCGAAGGCGACTGCGACCTGGTGGTCCACTCCTACAAGGATCTCCCCAGCGAGACCCATCCGGACCTGGTCGTCGCGGCCGTGCCGACCCGGGTCGATCCGCGGGATGCGCTGGTGTCCCGCGAGGGGTGGCACCTGGCGGAGCTGCCACGCCACCGTCCCGTCACCCTGGGGACCTCGGCGCCCCGTCGACGGGCCCAACTCCAACGCCACCGTCGTGACGTGCTGGTGCAGCCGCTGCGGGGCAACCTCGGAACCCGGCTCCGTGCGGTCTCCGAGGGGCACCTCGACGCGGTCGTGGTCGCCCTCGCGGGGCTGCTGCGGCTGCGACCCGAGACCGACGGGCTGATCGCCGTGCCCCTCGAGCACGGTGAGATCCTGCACTCGCCGGCCCAGGGAGCCCTGGCCGTGGAGTGCCGGCGTGACGCCGCAGCGACCCGCAAGGCCCTCGCCCACCTCGACGACAAGGTGACCCGCACGGAGATCACGGCCGAACGGGAGTTGCTCGTCCAGCTCCAGGGCGGGTGCACCGCGCCGATCGGGGCCCACGCGGAGGTGCGGACCACCGCCGCCGGCCAGCAACGCCTGGTGCTGCTGGGTCTGGTGGCCGACCCGAACGGCACCCGGCTGTACCGCGCCTCCCACGAGACCGCTGCCGACGACGCCGTGACCCTCGGCCGCGCCATGGCGGCCACCCTGCTGGAAGCCGGTGGCGGCGAGGTCCTGACCGACCTGCGGGCCGAGCCGACGTGAGCGCCGAGGTGGGACCCCTGGCCGGTCAGCGGGTGCTCGTCGCCCGGACCCGGCAGCAGGCCGGCGAGCTCAGCCGCCGGGTGCGCGAGCTCGGCGGGGTACCGGTCGAGGCACCGGTGCTGGAGATCGGGTCGGGGGACGAGCAGGCGCTGGCTGCCGCGCTGGGCCGCTTGGCCCGGGGCGAGGTCGCGGTGCTGGCGCTGACCTCACCGAACGGGGTCGATGCCGTGGCTGACGCGATGGCGGTGGCGGGCCTGCCCGCCAGCACCCTGGCCCGGGTCGGGCTGGTGGCCTGCGTCGGACGGGGCACCGACGACCGTCTGGCCGAGCGCCTGGGGCGTCGTGCCGACCTGCTGCCCCCACGGGCGACGACCCGAGCCCTGGGGGCGGCGATCCCCGCGGGCCGGGGCACCGCCCTGCTGCCCCGCGCGGACCTGGCCAGCCCGGAGCTGCCGTCCGCCCTGGTGGCGAAGGGCTACGAGGTCGACGAGGTGGTGGCGTACCGGATCCTGCAGCCGGCCGCCCTCCCCGACGTCGTCCTCGCACAGCTCGCCGAGGGGGAGGTCGACCTCGTCGCCGTCACCTCCCCCTCGACCGTCCACAACCTGGTGGCGCTGCTCGCTGGCCATGCCTGGTCGGCGAGGCTGGTCTCGATCGGTCCGGTGACCACCGCCGCCTGCGCGTCGCACGGCCTGCCCGTGGTCGCCGAGGCGGACCCCCACGACCTCGACGGCCTGGTCGCGGCGCTGGTCGCGGCGACGCGGTGAGGCGGGGGACGGCGCGGAGCCACGGGTCGCGTCGAGGTGGGGCACGCCGCCGGCCGTCGACGCGCGCCGAGGAGGAACGTCGCTAGCGGGTCTACCCTCTCATCGCATACGGGTGACACCGAGGGTGGAGGACCTGTGAAGGAACGGCTGCGTCAGCTGCCCGTGATCGGGACCGCGCTCACGGTCCAGGAACGCTACGTCCGTGATGCGGCTGATCCTCTGGCGGCCGCCATCGCCTTCTTCGCGTTCCTGTCGCTGTTCCCCCTGCTCCTGCTTGCGGTGTCGGTGGCCGGGTTCGTCCTCGACGACCCCGCTGACCAGCTGGCGGTCGCGGAACTGATCACCGAGTCCATCCCCGGCTTCGAGCAGACCGTCGAGGGCGATGAAGGCAGCGAGGTGGCCGAACTCCTGGCCGGCGTGGTCGCCCAACGCGGCACGATCGGCACGATCGGGCTGGCGATCCTGCTGCTGTCCGGTCTCCGCGTCATCAACGCGGCGATGGTGGCGACCCGCGTGGTGTTCCGGGGCGATGTCCTGATGGGGCCGAAGAGCAAGCTCCGCCAGCTCCTCGCGCTCGTGGGCCTCGGCCTCCTGGCCGTGGGGAGCACCCTGGCGGCCTCGATCGCCGGGATCGGTCTGGGCGTGGGGCCTGAGACGCTGGGGTTGCCGCTGTCGCTCGGGCTCAGCTTCGTGCTGGACGTGGGCCTGTTCCTGGGTGCCTACACCCTGCTGGCCCCGACCGCGGTGCTGAGCGTGCGGGACCGGATCTCCGGAGCGATCCTGGCCGGGGCGGGGTGGACCCTGCTGAAGGTCGCCGGTGCCACCTGGGTCGGCAACCAGATCGAGGGCGCCAACGCGCTGTACGGCGCCCTCGGCAGCGTCATCGCGCTGCTGCTGCTGTTCTACCTCGCCGGACGCCTCTACCTCTACGGAGCGGTCCTGTCCGCGGTGCGCTACGAGCGGGTCCACGGTCCGCTGGTCGCCCCCTACGAGCGGGAGCAGCTGGGCCTCGAGGCCCGGGCCGGCGAGGGACGCGACGGCGAGGTGGCAGCTCGAACGACACCGCACGGCGGCGCTCGGGCCACTGTGTCGGAGGGGGATCCCGACGGCCCTCCCCCACCACCGCGGATGGCCACGAGCGCCCGTCCCGTGGACCCGGGTCCGCGGGCCGCTGCCGGGACGATCAGCAGCGGCACCCGTGAGCGTCTGGCGGTCGCCGACGCGGCCGATCCGCCACCTGTCGGGGACCCGACCGATCGCACGCAGCCCGGCCGGGACGCCCGGACCGCCGTCGCCTTCGCGCTGGCGGTGGGAGCGCTGGCGGCGGGCTGGCGGTTCCTCGGCGGCTCCGACCGCTGAGCGGCGCGTCGGGGACCACACGGCGGTGGTTACCCTGCACCGACCGCTCCCGACGAGCCGAGGTCGACCCCTGATGCAGCCGCCCGACCGACGGCCGCGCCGGCTACGTCGCACCCCGGCGCTGCGGCGGGCCTTCGCGGAGACGACGGTGCCCGCCAGCGCGCTGGTCCTGCCGGTGTTCGTCGCCGCTGATCTCGACGAGCCGGTGCCGGTCGCCTCGCTGCCCGGCGTCTTCCAGCACAGCGTCGCCTCGGCGGTGCGGCTCGCCGAGGACTGCGTCGCTGCCGGGGTGGGTGGGGTGATCCTGTTCGGTCTGCCCGCCGTGAAGGATCCGGTCGGCTCGAGCGGGTGGGACCCCGCCGGACCCGTGCCCCGTGCCCTGGAGGCGATGCGTGCCGCCGTGGGGGAGGAGCTCGTGCTGTGGGCCGATGTCTGCCAGTGCGAGTACACCGACCACGGGCACTGCGGGCCGCTGGACGCCACGGGGCAGGTCGACAACGACGCGGCCGTGGAGGGCTACGTCCGCGACGCCCTCGCCTACGCCGCGGCGGGGGCCGACCTGGTCGCCCCGTCGGGGATGATGGACGGCCAGGTCGCCGCGATCCGCCGCGGGCTCGACGCCGACGGGGCCGCCCACGTCGGCGTCGTCGCCTACGCGGCGAAGTACGCCTCGGCCTTCTACGGGCCCTTCCGGGACGCGGCCGGCTCGAGCATGGTCTCGGGGGACCGCGCCGGCCACCAGCTCGACCCCGCCAACGCCCGCGAGGCGGCCCGGGAGCTGGACCTCGATGCCGCCGAGGGCGCCGACGCCCTGATGGTGAAGCCGGCGCTCGCCTACCTCGATGTGGTCGCCGAGGCCCGCCGGCGTCATGCGCTCCCGGTCGCTGCCTACCACGTCTCCGGGGAGTACGCGATGGTGCGCGCCGCCGCCGACCGGGGGTGGCTCGACGGGGAGGCGGCGCTCAGCGAGTCCGTGCTCTCGATCCGTCGTGCCGGTGCCGATCTCGTCCTGACCTACGCCGCCCTCGAGCTGGCGCGGGGAGCCACGAGGTGACCGAGGCCGCCGTGACCGAGACGTACCCGGACCTCGTGCCGACCGAGGACTGCCCGGGATGGCTGCGGGAGGTCCCCCTCGCCCACCGCGGTCTGCACGAGCCGGGCGGGGCGCCGGAGAACTCGCTGCCGGCCTTCGCCGCGGCCGCCGCGGCCGGCTACGGCGTCGAGTTGGACGTGATGCTGAGCCGCGACGGCGTCCCCGTGGCCTCCCACGACCCCACCTTGGAGCGGGCGGCCGGTCGGGGCGAGAAGGTCGCCGACCTCACCGTTGCCGAGCTGACCACGGTCAGGCTCGACGGGACCCGGGAGCACGTGCCGACCCTGGCTGCCGCGCTGGCCGTGCTGCGCACGGTGCCGGTCATGGTCGAGTTGAAGCAGCCGTCGCTGCGGGTCGGTGGGCTGGAGACGGCGGTCGCACGCTTGCTCGACGTCCACCCGGGACCCTGGTGCGTCGCGGGCTTCAATCCCGCCAGCCTGCGCTGGTTCCGTCGCAACCGCCCGGAGGCGGTCCGCGCGCTGACCGCGGGGCCGGTCAACGGTGCCCGGCTGCCGAGGGTCGTGCGCCGGCGCATCGCCGAGCTCAAGGAGCTCCCGAGCGTCGCCCCGCACGCCGTCAGCTACGACCTCACCGCGCTGCCGAACGCGCCCTGCGACGCCTGGCGCGCCCGCGGTGGGGTCGTGGTCACCTGGACCGCTGACAGCGAGGCGTCCCTGGCTCGTGCCCGCGAGCTCGCCGACAACGTGATCTTCGAGAACGTCACACCCTGATGGCCGTCGGGCCGTCGGGCCGCTCCGTCCCCGAGGCCGGGGATGGGCCTGCTATCGAGGTTGGATGTGCGTACCGACAACTCCGCAGATCTGTTCGAACGCGCCCGGGCGGTCATCCCGGGGGGAGTGAACTCCCCGGTCCGTGCCTTCGCGAGCGTGGGAGGTACGCCGCGGTTCGTGGCGCGCGGTGAAGGCGCGACCCTGGTCGATGCGGACGGCAACCGCTACTTGGACCTCGTCAACTCCTGGGGGCCGCTGCTGTTCGGGCACGCCCGGCGCGAGGTGCTGTCCGCTGCCGAGGCCGCGATGCAGCGTGGGTCCTCCTTCGGTGCACCCACCGAGGGTGAGGTGCGGCTGGCCGAGGCCATCATCGACGCCGTGCCCTCCATCGAGAAGGTGCGGCTGGTCAACTCCGGGACGGAGGCGGGCATGAGCGCGGTCCGGCTGGCCCGGGGTGCGACCGGCCGGGACAAGCTGCTGAAGTTCGTCGGTCACTACCACGGCCACGCCGACGCCCTGCTGGTCGCTGCCGGATCCGGGGTCGCCACCCTCGGTATCCCCGGGTCTCCCGGGGTGACCGCCGGGGCAGCCGCCGACACCATCCTGGTGCCGTGGAACGACCGGGATGCGGTCACCGCGGCGGTGGCCGAGCACGGCGACGACCTGGCGGCGATCCTGGTGGAGCCCGTCCCGGCGAACATGAACCTCGTGCCGCCCGCCGCCGGGTTCCTCAGCTTCCTCCGGGAGCAGGCCGACGCCTCGGGCGCCGTGCTGGTGTTCGACGAGGTGATCACCGGGTTCCGGTTGGCCCGGGGTGGCGCCCAGGAGCGCGAGGGGGTGCGCCCCGACATCACGGTGCTCGGCAAGGTGGTGGGGGGTGGCTTCCCCCTGGCGGCGTTCGGGGGACCGGCCGCGCTGATGGACCCCCTGGCCCCCGACGGGCCCGTCTACCAGGCGGGGACGCTGTCGGGGAACCCGGTGGCGGTGGCGGCGGGGCTGGCGCAGCTCGAACTGCTCGACGCGTCGGTCTACGACTGCCTGGAGGGGGCCACCCGGATCGTGGCCGACGGGTTCGCCGCAGCGTTCCGCGCCGCTGGCGTGACCGCCCAGGTCACCCGGCACGGCACGTTGGCCGGGGTGGTGTTCACCGACGCGGCGCCCGAGCGGTTCGAGGACGTCGCCGCTGCGGACCACGCCGCTTACGCGCGGTTCTTCCACGGGATGCTCGACCGTGGCGTCTACCTCGCTCCTTCGGGGTACGAGGTCGTCTTCACGTCGCTGGCCCTCGACACCGACGAGCTGGACCGCGTCGTGACCGCGGCCCACGAGGCGGCCGAGGTGGTCGCAGCGGGGCTGGTCGGGTGAGGTCGGCGGCCCCGGCCGTTTGTTCGGGTCGAAGCCCGGTTGGTACCTTTGGCCCCCCAGGGCGGGCCCTTCGCCATCAGTAGGGCCGGATGGCGGTCCGGGCCAGCCGCAGGACCGGCAACCGGGCCCGTGACCGGGAGCGACAGGAGCGCAGGGGAGCGAGTGGTTCGGTGAGTTCTTCTCCGGCCTGGCCGCGGCTGGGCGGGCGCTCTACGAGTTCGGTGACCCGACCGGTGGGGGGCAGGGCTGGATCGGCGGTGCCATCATGCTGCTGTGGCTCGGGCCGCTGGGCGTGCTGCCGCTCTACGTCGCGAAGCTCACCTACGGCAAGAACGAGTGGGTCTCGGCGACGATGGGCATCATGGGGGCGTCCAGCCTCCTGTGGTGGCTGCACGGGGTCGTGCCCCACGTCTGGATCCAGTTCACCGAGTCCGGCCGTGACGTGCTGGCAGGCCCCCTGATCCCGGCGTCCGCGGGGATCGACATCAACGAGACCCGTATCGAGATCGCCGAGGACCTGTACATGGTGATCACCGAGGGCACGCTCCAGGCGCTGATGATCGGTGGCATCGTCGTCACGATCTGGGCCGGGTTGCGGATGCAGCGCAGCCTGCCCAAGACCCTGGCGGCAGGCGAGACCAAGCCGGAGTCCGGCGGGTACAAGTGAGCCGAGCCGGTGACCGCAGCCCGACCGGGTGAGCGCGACCGGACGTCGACGAGGGGAGGTGCACCGTGGGAAAGACCGACCGGGGGGCACACCCCCTGATCTTCGACGACTACACCGTTCAGCAGGTCGACGCCCAGTGGCTGCAGGAACGCGTCAAGCCCAAGCGCCACATCGGCTTGACACCGGAACTGTGCATCCTGTGCCGTGCGTGCGAGGATGTCTGTCCCTGGGAGTGCATCTACATGATGTCGCCCGACATCATCCGAGATGCCGACTCCTCGTCGTTGCAGACGCTGGCGTCGCAGTCCCACGCCGTGTTCATCATCGACGACAACGAATGCACGCGGTGCGCCATCTGCGTGGAACGATGCCCGTCCGACGCGTTGTGGCTGGGCAGGGTGGACGGGTGAGGTGAACGGCCCCGTCGGTCACGACCGGGCCAGGAGTCACGAGGACGGCGCTCGTAGGGCGCCACGCAGGACCGACCGAGAGAGGGACGAGCGTGCCGAAGCTCCCGACGTTCGACGACGTCAAGGGCAACGTCCAGGACAACGTCATCTGGAAGTCGATCTTCCGCCCGGGTTCGATCTACCGGAAGGGGTACCGGGACACGTCCCGGGACCGGGCGCTCGCATCGATGAACAACGTCCTCTACCACCTGCACCCGGTGAAGGTGAAGCGCCACGGTCTGAAGCTCACCTACACCTACTGCCTCGGTGGCTTGAGCTTCTTCATGTTCATCCTGCTCACTATCACCGGCATCTTCCTGATGTTCTTCTACACCCCCGCCGCCGGCGCGGGGACCGAGATCGCCTACCTCAACATGCGCGAGATCTCCGCGTCCATCACCTTCGGCCAACTCGTGCGCAACCTCCACCGATGGGGTGCCCACGCCATGGTGTTCACGGTGTTCCTGCACATGGCGCGGGTGTTCTACCACGGGGCCTACAAGCCGCCGCGGGAGTTCAACTGGGTGGTCGGGGTCATCCTGCTGCTGCTCACCTTGTTCCTGTCCTTCACCGGCTACCTGCTGCCCTGGGACCAGCTGGCGCTGTGGGCGGTGACGGTCGGGACGAACATGGCTGGCTTCACGCCGGTGTTCGGCGACCAGGTCCAGTTCGTGCTCCTCGGTGGCGTCGAGATCGGTCCGGAGACCCTGCTGCGCTGGTACGTGCTCCACGTGCTGTTCATCCCCTTCATCACCGTCATCTTCCTCGCGGTCCACTTCTGGCGGATCCGCAAGGACGGTGGCATCTCGGGTCCGCTGTAGGCCGCCGTCCGCTCCCCCCGACGCGTCGCCACCCCGTACCGCTGAGAGAGGCACCCCGATGAGCGAGGAGATCACCCCGGACCAGGAGGTCTACGACCGCCTGCTGGCCGAGGGCAAGAGCGAGCGCATCGCCCGTGCCAAGGCGAAGGCCGCCGCCGTGCGTGCCAGCAAGATCGCCGAGGGGGCCACACTCGGGCCGAAGTCGTCGGAGGAGGCGCAGAAGGCGCTGGAGTCCGCCCGAGCCGCTGCGGGCGGTGGCGGTGTGGCGACCAAGACCGCCGCTCCCGCCGAGAGCGCTGGGGCGCAAGGCGGTGGCCGGCTCCCCCCCGAGGAGCGGGCTGCCCGGGTCGCCGCCTCACTCGGCAACGGCGGCAAGCAGCCCGCGTCGATGGGCGTGCCGACCTCCTCGACCCACACCCACCGGCTGCTCGCGCTGGTCCCCCCCGCCGGGATCCAGCAGGTCCAGTCCAAGCAGATGGACAAGGTCTACACCTGGCCCCACCTGCTGCTGGTGGAGTTCGTGGCCCTGCTGGCGGCCGGCTCCTTGCTGCTGATCGCCTCCTTCTTCCTCGACGCTCCGCTCGGCTCGCTGGCCAACCCGCAGGAGGTCCCGGCGATCAACAAGGCCCCCTGGTACTTCATGGGCCTCCAGGAACTGCTGGCCTACCTGCACCCGATGGTCGCCGGGGTGAGCCTGCCGGGGGTGTTCGTCGTGCTGCTGATGGCGGCGCCCTACGTGGACAAGAACCCCTCGGCGAAGCCGGAGAACCGCAAGCTCGCGAACATGGCGTTCACCTTCTTCCTCGCCTTCTGGGGCCTGCTGGTGGTGATCGGCTCCTTCCTCCGCGGCGCCGGGTACGCCTGGGCGTGGCCGTGGGTCCAGGGGCTCGGGTTCACTCTCTAGACGAGCGATCGACGCGCCCCTCCTCAGCGGCGCACACGACCAAGGACGAGACCATGGCAGACGACGGCAAGAGCCGCTCGACGCTCAAGCCGGTCGAGCGCCGCACGTTCCTCCGCTACAGCCTGATCGGTTCGGTCGGTGCGGGGCTGGTGGGTTTCGGGCTCGGCCCCCTCGGGATGCTGTGGCCACGGCTCGGCGACGGACTGTTCGGTGAGGTCGCGCTGGGCGACGCCCGGGACATCGCCAACAACGTGCTCAACGACCGCACACCTCTGCGGATCCCCGACGGCGGTATCTCCGTGCTGGTCTGGGACCCCTCCTCCAGCGCCGCCATGCGGGCCTACGGCGACGACCACGCGATCCTCGATGACACCACCGGGCTGATGGCGGTCAACTCCCAGTCCTGCCCGCACCTGGGGGGCGGGGTCCCGTGGTGCCAGTCCTCCCAGTGGTTCGAGTGCCCCTGCCACGGGTCGCGCTACAACCGCTACGGCGAGTGGCAGGGCGGACCCGCTCCCCGGGGCCTGGACCGGTACTCCAGCTTCGTCGACGACGACGGCCAGTTCGTCGTCGACCTCGGTAACCCACTGACCGGCCCAGCACGGACCGCCAACGCCCTCGAGCAGCCGCCCGAGGGTCCGGCGTGCATCGATGCCTGAGCCCGGGAGCCTTGCGATGAACCACCTCTTCCTCGCCGCCGAAGGCGGCGGTTCCGGCACCGTCCCGCTGCTGATCCTCATCGTGGCGCTGGTCGGGTTCGGTCTCGCGTACTTCGTCGTCGGGCCGGGCAAGCGCTCCGGACCGAAGCGCAACGCCGACATCCCGCTCGCCATGCGCCCCTACCACGCCGACGAGGAGCTCGAGACCAGCGGGATGGAACGGGCCATGTCCTGGGGCGTGGCCCTGGCGGTGTTCGCGTCGCTGTTCATCCCGCTCTACTGGCTGATCGAGCCGACCCGGATCAACAACGCGGTCGACGACTTCTACGAGGCAGATGTGGCCGCCGGCCGGGCCGAGTACCAGAACGCCTGCGCCTCGTGCCACGGCGTCAACCTGGAAGGTGGCTCCGCCCCGCACCCGTCCCCGGACGTCGACGCACCCTGGCCTGCGCCGGCGCTCGACAACATCGTCGCCCGTTACGCCGACTCCGAGATCGTGCCGGACGTGCGTGAGTTCATCCTGCTGACCCTGATCCACGGTCGCCCCGGCACCCCGATGAACGCCTTCGGCATCGCGGCAGGTGGCGTCTACTCCGACAACCAGCTGGAGCAGATCACCACCTACATCCTGTCGGTCCAGACCGGCGAGATTCCCGAGGCCCAGGCCTTCGTCGGACGCAGCGGCGAGGACGTGTTCGAGGTCAGCTGCGCCCGGTGCCACGGGCCGAACGCCGAAGGCTACGTCGGACCGCAGCTGTGGAACGTCTACGAGCGCTACGGCTGGTCGGGTGAGGACGACGAGAGTCTGGTCCAGGCTCGTAACGCGGTCCGTCAGGTGCTGCACGAGGGCCGCAACCTGCCCGGCAACGCCCCGATGCCCTCCTTCGCGCTCGAGCTCACCGATGACGCGATCGAGGCCGTGATCGACCACATCGAGTCCTTCCAGGACCTCGGTGGACCCCGCACCGCCCAGATCGGCGGGCTGCCAGAGGGAGACGAATGATGCTCGAGCTCATCACCTTCCTCGCCGTCGAGGAGGCGATCCCCGCCGACCACCCGGTCGCGATCCTCGCCGTCCCTCTCGGCCTGCTGTTCATGTCGGGCTCGGTGTACCTCCTGCTGTGGTCCAACTACGGGGCGAAGAAGGCGGGGGCGATCTACGGCACCGCGTTCTTCGGGGGCGCCTTCCTCCTGGGCGTCTTCTGGTGGTTCGGCGGGCCCGGGATCCCGCCCAACACCGGCATCGACCACCTCCCGGGACAGGCCTCGGACCACTACAGCCCGCAGTGGTACGCCTTCGAGGAGGGCTCGCCCCGCGCCGGTTTCTTCCCTGGCGGGACCGAGGTGGACCGCTTCGAGACGGTGCCGGAGTTCCTCGGGCTCGGCGATCTCGACGAGGAGACGCTCGAGGGACGTCCCGCCTTCGGGCAGCTCTCCGGGCGGGGCAGCCAGGCCGTGGACAACATGCAGTCACAGTTCCTGCCCACCGACGACAACAACGTCGCCCAGATCGGCGTCACCCGTCGCGCGGAGTACGAGGAGGACGCCGCTGCCCAGCGACCCGACGGCGCCGTGGGGCGCGCACAACCGTTCTTCGGTGTCCAGCGGATCGACGACACCCTCGTCCACGAGCACCCCGGCACCGGCGTGCTGCTGGCCACCCAGCAGTTCCAGGCCACGGCCACCTTCACCGATGCCGACGGTGTGCCCTTCGATCCGGTCCCGGTGGGTGAGCCGCAGTACTGGTTCGCCTTCTACGATCCCGGCGCCGAGTGGGTCCCCTCGGCGATCTGGACCGTGATCGCGCTGGTGCTGTTCGCGGCCAGCCTGTTCTGGCTGGACCGGCTGGAGTGGCGGGACAAGCGGCTCCAGAACGTCGAGGTCGAGGAACCGGAGCGCATCGCCGAACCGATCGCCCAGTAGCGACCTTCGGCCGACAGCGGCCCGATCGTCAGCGGTCCCGTCCTCAGGGGCCGACGCCGGGTTGCACCCCGCTGTCACCGGTGCGGCCGCTTCGACGGGGCGGGCTCGACCGCGGGCCGGGCGTCGGCCGTGCGCGCGCCGGGTCCGGACCCCAGTGGGTTCGCGTCCCGGCGCCGGACCGGGCACCCTCAGTCTCCACCCCGCCCGTATCCTGGAGGGCTCCGATGCGACTGCACGGCTGGCTGCTGGCTGGCGCGCTGCTGCTGGTGTCCTGCGCCTCGGGCACCTCCGCAGCCAGCGGCTGTGAGCCCCTGCCGGGGGTCCGGCCGGGGCTGTGCCCGATCCCCGCCGAGGAGCGGCTGGACGCTCCGGTCGACCAGCTGCGGGTCGTGGGCGAGGAGCGCGAGCTCGGCCTGGAGGACCTCGCCGGCCGCGTCGTCGTGCTCAACTTCTGGGCGTCGTGGTGCGGACCCTGCCGGGTGGAACAGCCCGATCTCAACGAGGCGTTCGAGTTGCTCCCCGACGACGAGGTCGCCTTCCTCGGGGTCAACATCGAGGACGCCGAGGTCAACGCGCTGGCCCACGTCCGCGAGTTCGAGATCCCCTACCCCTCGCTGTACGACCCCGCCAACGACTACGCGTCCCGGTTCTCCGGGGTCGGGCCACGCAACATCCCCTCGACCCTGTTCATCGACCGTGAGGGCCGCGTCGCGGTCCGCGTGTTCGGCGTGATCGGCACCCGTGAGACCACCTCGCTGGCCGCCGCGATCGCCGACGAGGACTGACCAGTGGCCGAGACCATCCAGGCGATCATCGTCGACGCGAACCTGCTGTTCGCGGCCGCGATCGCGCTGATCGCGGGCCTGGTGTCCTTCGCGTCGCCCTGTGTGCTGCCCCTGGTGCCGGGGTACCTGTCCTACATCACCGGGCTCTCGGGGCAGGACCTCGTCGAGGCCGACGCCCGGGCCCGCGGCCGGGTCCTGGTGGGCTCGCTGCTGTTCGTGTTCGGCTTCGCGATCCCGTTCACCATGCTGGGGTTCGCCGTCGGCACCGTGAACACCCTGGCGCGCTCCACGACCGCGCAGGTGGTGATGGGTTCGGTGGTCGCCTTCCTCGGGCTGATGATGGCGCTCGGTCGGTTCAACCGGGAGTACCGGCTCATGAGCCGGGCACCCGCCGGCGGGCTGGCCACCGCACCGGTCCTCGGGTTCGTCTTCGGCGTGGGGTGGACGCCGTGCATCGGCCCCGCCGCCGGGGCGATCCTGACGCTGTCGCTGAACGTGAGCTCCGGGGTGTCCGCCCGCGGAGCGGCGCTCGGTTTCATCTACGCCCTGGGACTGGGGCTGCCCTTCGTGCTGTTCGGGGTGCTGTTCCGCCGGATGTCCGGGGCCTTGGAGTTCCTCAAGCGCAACGCCCGCACGCTGCAGGTCCTCGGGGGCAGCCTCCTGGTCGCCGTCGGTCTGTCGATCGCGACCGGGCTGTGGGACCGGATGATGTTCCTGCTCCGCCCGCTGATCCAAGGGTTCGAGCCGCCGATCTGATCCTCGCCCCCGCACCCACCCGACAGGAACCCCGCCCCGTGCCCGAGTCGGCCCTCCCTCCCCAGCAGAACCCGCCGGTCCGTCGCCGGCGGGCCGCGCCGTCGGGCCCCGTGGCCTTCGTCTGGGAGTCGGTCCTGCTGGGCTGGCGGTGGCTGGCGCGGATGCGGACCGCCCTCTACCTGCTGCTGGCGTTGGCCATCCTCAGCATCGTGGCCACCGCCGTCCCCCAGGAACCGAACGTGCCGTCGACGGTGACGACCTGGCGCGAGGGGGAGGCCGGGCCCGGCGTGGGGGTCAGCCGGGTGCTGGATGCCATCGGTGCCTACGACGTCTACGGCTCCGCCATCTTCCTCGCGGTCCTGCTGGCGCTGTACATCAGCCTGACCGCCTGTCTGATCCCGCGCATCAAGGCCTGGGTCCGCCTGGTCCGGCGCAGCCAGCCGCCCGTCGTGCGCCACCTCGGGGCCCAGGACGAGCGCACCGACTTCGTCACCGATCGCTCACCCGCCGAGGTGCGCGCGGCCGCGGCCGAGCTCCTCGGCCGGCGCCGGTGGCGGGTCCGCCGTCACGATGCGAACGATGCGGACCCCCGGCCCGATCAGGTCGCCGCCGAGGCCGGGCTGTGGGCCCGTGAAGGCGGGAGCCTGGTGTTCCACCTCAGCTTCTACGTCCTGCTCGCGGCGATCGTCCTCGGCCAGCTGCTGACCTTCGAGGGCCAGCGTGGCGTGGTCGAGGGTGACCCCGGCTTCCGTGACACCGCCGTGTCCTACTGGGCCTACAGCCCGGGCCGCTGGTTCGGCGAGGGGGACCACCAGGGGGGGCGGTTGGAGCTGGAGCGCTTCCACGTCGACTGGGTCCGCGATCCGCTGGCCCCCGGCGCCGGGCAACCGACCGTCTTCCGCTCCGACGTGCGCGTCACTCCGGCGGACGGCGAGCCCTTCGACGCGGTGATCGACAGCACCCGGCCACTGAACCTCGACGGCACGCGGATCACCCAGCTCGACTGGGGGTACGCCCCCAGGGTGGTCGTCGAGGTGGACGGCGAGGTGGTGCACGACACCTTCCTGACCCCTGTGATCACCGACGGCGGTTTCTTCCGGGGGGCGGTCAAGGCGCCGGCTGCCGACCCGGATGTCGGGCTGGACGTGTTCCTCTACCCCTTCGCACCCGATGGTGAGGACGGTCGACCGGTCCCGACCGGTGCCCCGTGGGCCGACGCGCCGCTGCTGGTGTTCCAGCAGTTCCGGGGCGATCTGCGTCTCGGCGCCACCCAGCAGACCATCAACGAGCTGGATGTCGAGGCGCTCACCTCCCAGGGCTTCGGCGCCCTGCGCCTCGGCCAGTCGATGGAGCTGGAGGGGGTCACCATCACCTTCCCGGAGCTGCGCCGGTGGGTCGGGTACCAGGTCAGCTCGCGGCCGCAGGTGCCGTACCTGCTGTTCGGTTCGGTGCTGCTCGTCGTCGGCCTGCTCGGCTCCCTCTACGCCTACCGCCGTCGTCTGTGGGTCGTGACGATGGAGGACGGCGCCGCGCCACGTACCCTCGTCACCGTCGCCGGCCGGTCCTTCCAGCGACCCGAGGCCTTCGAGGAGGAGTTCGCGGACCTCGTCGCCGAGCTGATGGCAGCGACCGGGGGCGCGCCCGCCGCTCCTCACCCCGACCCCGACCCCCAGACACCGACCGCCACCCCCGCCGTCGAGACCACGAGGTGACGTGACCATGGGCTCCGACCAGCTCGCCGAGCTGTCCCGGCTGCTGTACTTCCCCACCACGCTGATGCTCTACCTCGGTGCCAGTGTCGTCTACCTCTACGCGCTGACGACCACGGTGGGGCGGACGGCCCAGCGTGAGCGGGGCCGGCTCGCCCAACGTCTCGGCGGCATCCTGGCCGTGCTGGGCATCACCGCGCACGTGGCCCACGAGATCTTCCGCGGCCTCGCCCAGGACCGGCTCCCGCTCGGCAACATGTTCGAGGTGACCTCCCTGATGGCCCTGGTGGGGGTCGTCGTCGGGCTGATCCACCTGCAGTTCGTGCGGCGACGCCCGGAGCTGAACGGCTTCGTGCTGCTCGGCGGCGCGCTGGTGCTCGGCATGGCGATGCTGATGTACGCCGAGCCCGGTCCGCTCATGCCGATCCTCGACACCTGGTGGCGGCCCTTCCCCGTGTCCCTGCTGGTCGGCGCGATGGGGGTCTTCGCGGCTGCCTTCGTGTTCAACGCGCTGTACCTGCTGCGCGACACCGCCGAGCTGGCGGTGGCGGCGGAGCGGTCGCGTTCCGGGGGTGGCTCGACCGTCGGCGCGGCCTACGTCGGCGATGTCTCGGACGGGTCGGTGACCGAACCTGCAGCCGACCCCCCGACCTCGAGCAGCGGCTCGAGCGGTGACGGCGCTGAGCTCGATCCGGACGACGAGCGCGAGCACGCGGAGCTGCTCGCCTACCACCGCGCCCTGCGTCGCGGGGTGCCGGCGGTCAAGCTGGCCATCGGCCCCTTCCTCGGCACCGCGCTGGTGTCATGGGTGTGGCTCGTCACGGCCGACACCTGGTCGGCGGGGCTGGGTCGCTTCCTGACGGTCAACCTGACCATGGTCGCCGCGGCGCTGGTCGCGCGCTGGTTCGTCCCCTTCCTGCCCCCAACCGCGACGATGGATGGGCTCGCCCACCGCACGACCGCCTTCGCCTTCGTGCTGTGGACGGTCGGCACGATCGCCGGGGCGATGTGGGCGGAGGTCTCCTGGGGCCGCTTCTGGGGCTGGGACCCCAAGGAGACCGGTGCGTTCCTGACCTGGATCGCCTACGCCGGCTACCTCCACGCCCGGGCCACCCGCGGGGTGAAGGGACGCGGGGCCGCGTGGATCGGCGTCGCCGCGTTCATCGTCCTGATGGGCACGTACCTGATCGCCAACTACGTGATCGTGGGCCTGCACTCCTACGCCGACCTGTAGGCCGCCCCGATGCGCACGATCGGGACGATCCCGGAACCCGAGGCAACCACGCGGCCTCGGTCACCGAAGAAGAGGTGAGACCGTGGCTCCCGCGGCTCGTCCTGACGTCCTTCCCGCGCTGATGGCGCGCGGCCGACCCTGGAGGGTGGCGTGGCGCCCGAACGCTGGCTCCACCCCGTGGCGGAGCCGTCTCTCATGACCGGGACCGCGGTCGAGGTCGGCGACGACGAGCTGTTGCTCGCGGTCGCTCGTGGTGACCAGGCCGCCTTCGCGGCGTTGTACGACTCGGTGGGCCCCCTGGTCCACGGCGTGGTCCGTCGGGTGGTCCGGGACCCTGCCCAGTCCGAGGAGGTCACCCAGGAGGTGATGGTCGAGGTATGGCGCACCGCGGTGCGCTTCGACCCCGACCGGGGCTCCGCGCGGACGTGGATCCTGACCATGGCGCACCGCCGGGCCATCGACCGCGTGCGCTCCGAGCAGGCGTCGCGCAACCGCGCCCAGCGGGTCGCCGACCAGCAGCATGCCAGGGACTTCGACGAGGTCAGCGAACGGGTCGAGCTCGACTTCGAGCACGAGCAGGTCCGCACGGCCCTGTCCACCCTCACCGAGCTGCAACGTCAGGCCGTAGAGCTCGCCTACTACCAGGGGTTCACCTACCGCGAGGTCGCCGAGCTGCTGGGCACCCCCCTGGGCACGATCAAGACCCGGATGCGCGACGGTCTGATCCGCCTCCGCGACGCCCTGGGGGTGACGGGATGACCGAGCGCCCCGACCTTCACACCCTGACCGGCGCCTTCGCCGTCGATGCCCTGCCAGAGGATGAGCAGGAGCGGTTCGAGGACCACCTCGCCGTCTGCGACGCCTGCGAGCAGGAGGTCCGCGAGCTCCAGGCGACCGCTGCGCGGCTCGGTGCGACCTCCGTGGCGGCGCCACCGCCGTCGTTGCGCGGCCGGGTGCTGGCGGAGATCGATGGGGTCCGACAGGAACGGCCGGCGCCGATCGTGGTCCCGGACGAGCTGGCCGCCCGGCGCACCGCGCCGCGGTGGGTCGCGGCCACCCTGGGGGTGGCAGCAGCGATGCTGCTGCTCGCCGTCGGAGGGCTGGTCGTGGTCGTCACCTCGCTGCAGGAGCAGGTCGCCGGGCTCGAGGTTGCGGCCGGGGCCGCCGAGCAGGCGAACGCGGACCTCGCCAGCGTCAGCGCACGCCTGGCCGAGCTCGAGCAGCAGGCGTCGGAGGCGACGCTGGTGACCACCTCGGCGCTGACCGACGTCCTGGCGGCACCCGATGCGATCACCGTGTCGGTCACCCACGATGACGTGCTCGGACGGGTCGTGGCCTCCCCGACGCGGGGTGAGGCCGTGTTCATCGCCGAGGGCTGGGAACCGGCTCCCCACGAGCACACCTACGAGTTGTGGTTGATCACCCCCGACGGTGCCGTGCCGGCGGGGCTGTTCGACCCCGACGAGCGTGGCCGCGCCACCCGGGTGATGACCGGCGACATGGCGCGGGCCACGGCGGTCGGGATCACGATCGAGCCCGAGGGCGGCTCGCCGGCCCCGAGTGACGAGCCGATGATGGTCCTGCAGCTCGGCTGAACCGGCGGCCCGGCCTCCATCGGCTGGGGGCGGTCGGTGCAGGAGGGTGGTGGGCGGTCCGGCCGCGGCGGTCACCGGTCCTGCGCGTCGCGGACCAGCTGCATGAGAAGTTCCCGCGATGGCTTCCCCATGGCATCACGGGGGAGGCGCTCCACGACCACCAGGGACGCGGGCGCGTAGGCCGCGGGGGCCCCCCGACGGACGTGCTCCCGCAGGTCGTGGAGGGTCGGTGGCACCCCCGGGTCAATCGGCACCACCACGGCGGCGGGGACCTGGCCCCAGCGCTCGTCGGCGACCGGGACGACCGCGGCGTCGGCCACCGCGGGATGGGCGAGCAGCCCCTCGCGCACCGCTGCGAGGGGCACGTTCTCGCCGCCCGAGACCAGGACCTCGTCGGCGCGCCCGGTCACCTCCAGCCGCCCGCCCACGAGCTGGCCACGGTCGCTGGTCCGGAACCACCCGTGCTCGTCCAGGGGGCGGACCGAGCGCAGCTGCCCCTGCTCGTCCCGATCCCGGTAGCCGTGCAGCAGCACCGGGCCGCGCAGCTCGATCACCCCCTCGGCGTCGCTGACCGCCACCTCGACGTCCCGCAGGGGCACGCCGTCGTAGACGCAGCCTCCCACCGTCTCGGTCATGCCGTAGGAGCGCACCACCCGGGCGCCGACCGCCGCGGCCCGGGCCAGCAGGGCCGCCGGCGCCGGTGCTCCGCCGAGCAGGATCGTGGCGAAGCGCTCCACGGGGGCGCCGAGGTCCAGGAGGCGGTCGAGCTGGCTCGGCACCAGTGCCACGTGCTCGACGTCGAGGTCGCCGACGGCCGGGGTGTCGGCGGCGATGACCGCCCGCGTTCCGAGCGCCGCGGCGCGCAGGTGCACGCTGATGCCCGCGACGTGGTGGGTGGGCAGGGCGAGACCCCAGCGCTCCCCCGCCCGTGCCCGCAGCCGCTCCAGGCTGGCGCTCACCGAGGCTTGCAGCGCGGCATGGGTCAGCTCGACCCCTTTCGGCACCCCGGTGCTCCCCGAGCTCGTGACCACCAGTGCCACCTCATCGGCCACCGGGGCGGGGTCGGCCAGGCGCCTCACCGACGGGCGGCCGTCCTCGCCGACCTCCACCAGGGCCGCGGGGGCCAGCCGCTCCAGGAGCTGGCGGACGGCCGTCTGGGGGGCGGGCTCGGGTAGGACCAGCGCCGCGGCGCCCCGCGCCCAACACCATGCCAGCAGGTCACCGGTCGTCGCCCGGTCGACCTGCAGCGCGTACAGCTCGGCCACGGCGATCGGCTCCTGAGGGTGGTGGGATGCCCTGCGGTAGCGTACGACGCTGCCCACCCCCCGACCGGGAGCGCACCGTGGTCTCCGAGCTGTTCGACCCCGACCGCTGGCGGGAGGTGGGAGAGGTCGCCGACCTGACCGAGCTGACCGACCTGACCTACCACCGGGCCGTCGACCCCGCCTCGGGTGCGGACCTGCCCGTGGTCCGGGTCGCCTTCGACCGGCCGGAGATCCGCAACGCCTTCCGGCCCCACACCGTCGACGAGCTGCTGCGGGTCCTCGAGCACGCCCGCACGAGCTCGGACGTCGGATGCGTCCTGCTGACCGGCAACGGTCCCTCGCCCCGCGATGGCGGCTGGGCGTTCTGCTCCGGCGGCGACCAGCGCATCCGCGGCCGGGACGGTTATCGCTACACCGGCGCCCCCGGTGAGGAGACCGCGGCCGGGATCGACCCCGCCCGGTCGGGACGCCTGCACATCCTCGAGGGCCAACGCCTGATCCGCATGATGCCCAAGGCCGTGATCTGCGTGGTCCCGGGGTGGGCGGCGGGGGGCGGGCACTCGCTGCACGTGGTCTGCGACCTGACCATCGCCAGCCGTCAGCACGCGCGCTTCAAGCAGACCGACCTCGACGTCGCCTCCTTCGACGGCGGCTTCGGCTCGGCCTACCTGGCCAAGCAGGTGGGGCAGAAGTTCGCCCGCGAGATCTTCCTCCTCGGCGACGTCTACACCGCCGAGGACGCTCACCGCATGGGCATGGTCAACGCGGTCGTCGACCACGCCGAGCTCGAGGCGACCGCGCTGGCGTGGGCGGCACGGATCACCGCCAAGTCCCCGACGGCGCTGAGGATGCTGAAGTTCGCGCTGAACGCCACCGACGACGGGCTGGTCGGCCAGCAGGTGTTCGCGGGGGAGGCCCCCCGGCTGGCCTACATGACCGACGAGGCGGCGGAGGGGCGGGACAGCTTCCTCGAGAAGCGCGATCCCGACTGGTCGCCGTTCCCGTACCACTACTGATGCATCCCTACCTCGAGGCCGCCCGACCCCGCACCCTGCCGGCGGCGGTCGCCCCCGTCGTGGTCGGGACCTTCGCGGCGGCGTCACCGACGCCGGCGCTGGACGTCGGACTGGCCGGCCTCGCGCTGGTCGTCGCCCTGTCGCTGCAGGTCGCGGTGAACTACGCCAACGACTACTTCGACGGGGTCAGGGGGGTCGACACCGAGGAGCGCGCCGGGCCCCGCCGGGCGGGGGCCAGCGGGCTGATCACGCCGTCGGCGATGACAGCGGCGATCGTCCTCGCCCTGCTGGTGGCGGCGCTCGCCGGGCTCACGCTGGCGATGCTGGTCGGGTGGGAGCTGCTGCTGGTCGGTGCCGTCGCGATCCTGGCGACGCTCGGCTACAGCGGTGGACCCAGGCCCTACGCCTCCTACGGGCTCGGCGAGGTGATGGTGTTCGTCTTCTTCGGGCTGGTGGCCACCGCCGGCTCGGCGTACGTGCAGGACGGCCGGTTGCCCCTGCTGCCGGTCCTGGTCTCGGTCCCGATGGGGTTGTTCGCCGTGGCCCTGCTGGTGGTCAACAACCTGCGTGACATCCCCACCGACCAGCAGGTCGGCAAGGCGACCCTCGCCGTGAAGCTGGGCGACCGGCAGACCCGGGTCCTGTTCGGGATGCTGATCGCCGGGGCGTACCTGAGCCTCGCCCCGATCGGGTTGTACGCCGCCAACCTGTGGTTCCTCGTGCCCCTGCTGAGCCTGTGGTCGGCCCGCCGGGCGCTGGCCATCGTCCGGGACGCCGTCACCGCGAGGGCGCTGATCCCGGCGCTCGCCGCCACCTCCCAGACCCAGCTGCTGTTCGCCGGGTTCCTGACCATCGCCCTGCTGATGAACCGGATCGCGATCGAGGGCGGTGCGGTGTGAACGCCGATGGTGTGGACCTGCTGCGCCCCTTCCGGGTCCCGATGCGTCGTCGTTTCCGCGGGGTGACCGAGCGCACGGGGGTGCTGCTGCGCGGCCCGGCCGGGTGGGGGGAGTTCTCCCCCTTCCCCGAGTACGGGCCCGCCTACGCCTCGCGCTGGCTGGCCGCGGCGGTGACGGCGGCGACCACGCCCTTCCCCCCGGCCCTGCGGGCCACCGTCCCCGTGAACACCACCGTGCCCGCCGTCGATCCCGTGACCGCCCACGAGCTGGTCGCCGCCAGTGGCTGTACGACGGCCAAGGTCAAGGTCGCCGAGACGGGCCAGGAGCTGGCGCTGGACGTGGAGCGCGTGGCCGCCGTCCGCTCGGCGCTCGGGCCCGAGGGGGCGATCCGGGTCGATGCCAACGGTGCCTGGGACGTGGAGACCGCCGTGCTGGCGATCGCGCGGCTCGATCGGGCCGCGGCCGGGCTCGAGTACGTCGAGCAGCCCTGCCGCAGCCTCGAGGAGCTGCGCCAGCTCCGCCGGCGGGTGGCGGTGCCACTGGCGGCCGACGAGTCCGTGCGGACCGCCGAGGACCCCCTGGCGATCGCCGGGCTGGACGCCGTCGACCTGATCGTCGTCAAGGTCCAGCCGCTCGGAGGGGTCAGCCGTGCCCTCGAGGTCATCGCCGAGGCCGGGCTGCCCGCGGTGGTGTCCTCGGCGCTGGAGACCTCGGTGGGGCTCGCGGCCGGGGTCGCGCTGGCCGCCGCCCTGCCGGACCTGCCCTACGCCTGCGGGCTCGGGACCGCGACGCTGCTGTCCAGCGACCTCACCGACCGGCCACTCACCCCCGATCACGGCCAGCTCGAGGTGCGCCGGGTGGCGCCCGACGTCGCGCTGCTCGACCAGCACAGCCCGGAGCCCGACCTCGCCGGCGAACTGCTGGAGCGCCTCGCGCTGGCCGCCGCCCACCTCGACGAGCGGAGCTGAGCCGTGGACGCCGCCAACCCCTCCCAGGCCCTCGCGGTGGTGCTGGTCGACGAGCTGGCCCGCGGCGGGGTCAGCGACGCGGTGCTGGCCCCGGGATCGCGGTCGACGGCGCTCGCGATGGCCCTCCACGACGACCCCCGGATCCGGCTCCACGTGGAGATCGACGAGCGGTCGGCCGGCTTCCTCGCGCTGGGGCTCGCCCGTGCGACGGGCCGTCCGGCCCCGGTGGTGGTCACCAGCGGTTCGGCGGTCGCCAACCTGCACCCGGCGGTGATCGAGGCCGATCAGGGCCAGGTGCCACTGCTGCTGTTGACCGCCGACCGGCCGCCCGAGCTGCGCCACACCGGTGCCAACCAGGCCATCGACCAGGTCGCCATCTTCGGCCGGTCGACGAGGTGGCAGGTGGACCTCGGCGTGGCCGAGGACCGCCGGTCAGCCAACGCGCTGTGGCGCAGCTCGACCGGTCGGGCCGTGGCGGCCGCGGTCGGTGACGGGCTCGCGCCGCCCGGCCCGGTCCAGGTCAACCTGCCCTTCCGCGAGCCGACGGTGCCGCTCGGCGACGATGGTCGCGCCCCCGCCGCGCCCTTCACCTCCGGGCTGGAGGGCCGACCGGGCCAGGCGCCGTGGACGCGGACGACGATGGCGCCCCGGCGGATGGAGGACGAGGAGCTCAGGGGGCTGGCCGGCCGGCTGCTGGCCACCGAGCGCGGTCTGGTGGTCGTCGGCGCGACCACGCCGGGCAGTGGGGTCGCGGCGGCGGCGGGCGCGATCCACGATCTCGCTCGAGCGACCGGGTGGCCGGTGATCGCCGAGCCCTCCTCGGGGGTTCGGACCGACCCGACGACCGTGCTCACGCACGCACCGCTGCTGCTGTCCCACGCCGAGGTGGCCCGGTGGGGGCCCCCCGATCTGGTGCTGCGCATCGGCCGGACCGGGCTGTCACGGGAGCTGGCGGGGGTGCTCACGACTCAGGTGCCGCAGCTGCTACTGGGGGCCGAAGGGGCCTGGGACGACCCCGAGCGCACGGTCGGCGAGCGGCTGGTCGCCGACGTCCCCGCGACCTGCGCGGCGCTGTCGGTGGCGCTGGGGCTCCCCACCACCTCGGCGTGGGGGGACCGGTGGCGCGCGTTGGACGCCGCGGCCAAGTCGGCCGTCGCCACCGTGCTCGACGGCCACGACGCGCCCTCGGAGCCACGGACGGCCCGGGACGTGGTGGCGGGCGTGCCGTCGGGGACGACCCTGGTGGTGGCGTCCTCCATGCCGATCCGGGACGTGGACCGGTTCGCCGGCCCCCGCCCCGACCTCACGTTGCTGGCCAACCGGGGCGCATCGGGCATCGACGGGTTCGTGTCCACCGTGCTCGGGGTCGCGCTGGTGTCGGCCACCGCACCGGTGGTCGCGCTCACCGGCGACCTGTCGCTGCTGCACGACGCCAACGGCTTCCTGCTCGCGCCCGACGCCGAGCAGGTCGATGCGACCTTCGTCGTCGTCGACAACGACGGCGGCGGGATCTTCTCCTTCCTGCCCCAGGCCGCCTTCCCCGGCTCCTTCGAGCGCGTCTTCGGCACCCCCCACGGCCGCGAGGTCGCCGACCTCGCCCGGTTCCACCGGCTCGGCTACACCGAGGTGGCCGCTGCCAGCCAGCTCATCTCCGCGGTGACGACCGCGATCGCCACCGGCGGCGTCCAGCTGGTGCACGTCCGCACCGATCGGGCCGCGAACCGGCAGCTGCACCGCGAGCTCACGGCGGCGGTCCACGCGGCGGTCGAGGAGGTCTGACCGGCGCGGTCAGCGCACCGGGTCGGCGCCGAAGGCCGCCTGCATCGCCAGCAGCTTCAGCCGGGTCTCCTCCAGCTCCGCCTCCGGCAGGGACGCGGCGACGACCCCGACCCCGGCGAACAACCGGGCCCGCGCTCCCGCCAGCTCCGCGCACCTGAGTGCGATGCCCCACTCCCCGTCCCCGGCGGCGTCGGTCCACCCGACCGGAGCGGCGTAGCGCCCCCGGGACATGCCCTCCAGCTCCCGGATCATCTCCAGCGCCGCCTGCCTCGGCGTCCCTCCCACCGCGGCGGTCGGATGCAGCGCACCCACCAGCTCCAGCGCCGAGGTGTCAGGGTCGTCGAGGTGGCCGCGGAAGGTGGTCGCCAGGTGCTGGACGTTGTCCAGGCGCAGCAGCCGTGGGCCTACTTCCCCGGCGAGATCAGCGCACTGGGGGGCGAGGACCTCGCGGACGGAGTCGGCAGCGAAGCGGTGCTCGACCAGGTCCTTCTCCGAGGCGAGCAGCGCGGCCCCCAGCGCCGCGTCCTCCCCCTCGTCGGCGCTGCGGGCCGTGGTACCGGCCAGGACCCGGGAGGTCACCGACCGGCCCGACCGCGACAGCAGCAGCTCGGGGGTCGCCCCGACCAGCCCCTCCACCACGAAGGTGTGGCAGCTCGGGAAGCGCCCCGTCAGCCGCCGGGCCAGGTCGATCGCATCGAAGGGCTCGTGGGACCACACGGCGTGGTCGCGGGCCAGCACGACCTTGTCGGCTTCCCCGGCGTCGATCCGCGCGATGGCGCGTGCGACGGCCTCCAGCCAGTGCACGTCCGGCAGCGACGAGCCGGCGTAGCGCGGTCGGGTGGGTGTCGTGACGGGCGGGGAGGAGGCGACCGGTGGTGCCGGCGTGGCGCTCGGCGGGGTCAGGTCCGTGCGCCAGGTGGTGCCACCCCGTCGACCGATCACCACGCGCGGGACCACCAGCACGGAGCCGTCGGCGTCGGCGTCGAAGGTGAAGGACCCGATCCCGATCAGGCCCGAACCGGGAAGGCCGACCTCGTCCTCCACCGCGCTGTCGTCGGCGAGCCAGCCCAGGGCCTGCCCCGCCCGCCGGAAGCGGTCGGGACCCCGCCCCGCCTCGATGCGCGCCGCCACGCCCCAGGCGACCAATCCCTCACCGTCACGGACCCAGGCCAGGGCATCCGGGACGTGGGGGAGCAGGTCCAGCAGGGGGCGGTCGTCCTCGATGGCGACCGAGCTGACGTGCAGGCTCACGGGTGCTCGCCGCCGAGTTCGGCGGCGATCCGCTCGGCGGCACGGGTGAGCAGGCGGCGGCGCAGGTGGTGGGCCACGAGCTGCTCGGTCGCCGGCAGCATCCGGTCGTAGGCGGTGATCAGACGGTCGGCCGCCTCCTCGTCGGAGGTCGCGGTCCCGCGCACCGGATCGCGCACGAAGCGCAGGAAGGCCTCCACGGCGTGGTCGGCGATCTGCTGGATCGCGGCGTCGGTCCGACGGGCCAGGTCGAGCAGCTCACCGAGGGGCAGGCCCGCGTCCAGCAGCGTCATCCCGGCCCGCACCGCTGCGACGTCCGACGCCGAGTAGCGCGGGCTCCCGTCCTCGGGGTGCTGTTGGGGCGCGAGGAGGCCCGTGCGTTCCACGGCCTCCAGCAGCGCCCGGGTCGCGCCGGTGGCCGCGAGGAGGCCGTCGAGGTCGTGGACGGCGGCGTCGTCCTCGACCGCTGCGGCGGCGAGGGCCGCATCGGGCGCGTCGAGGGCCGTCTCGTCCGGCGGCGTCGCCGTGGCGTCCGCAGGGAGGGGCTCGTCGGGGGGAGGGGGGCTCATCGGCTCCGGCCAAGGTGGGATCACGACCTGCACCGGCAGGTTCGTGGCAGCGCGGCGTCGGGGACGCCGCCGGACGGCGGCACGCTGCGCGCACCGCCCAAGGCTAGAGCAGGAACGTGCTCCCGGGAGCGCCCTGCTGCACAGGACCGGTCAGCGACCGAACCGTCGACGTCGCCCCGTGCTCCGACCCGCGCCCGGACCCCCTTTGGCCGTGAAGCTGCCCAGGTCCAGCACCTGCGCCGAGCCTGCGGCGGCGTGGACCGGCTGGGCTGCGTGTTCGTCATCGTCGGGGCGCGCGGCCGGTGACACGACCCGTCGTGGCCGCAGCGGCACCGCCGGGGGGACGTCGGTCGCTGCCGCGGGGTCGGGTGAGGGTCGGTCCTCGGAGGGCGACCTCGGTGTCGACCGTGCCGTCGGGGGTGCGGCCGGTGGTGGTTCAGCCGCCTGGAACATCGCCTCGAGCTCGAGCCCCGCGTCGCCGTCGTCGGCCGGCGTCGCCCCGCCGGTGCCCGCTGCCTCGGTGGACGCTGCGGGCACGGACGGCGACGGTGATCGGGTCCCGTCGACGGCTGCAGCGTCGGTGGTGGTGGGCTCGGGCGGGTCGTCCTGACCGAACAGTGCGCCGTCGCCGAACAACGAGGCCAGCTCGTCGGCAGCGGCGCCGCCGTCGGCCGGGGACGCCTCGCGGGGTGGGGAGGGGGGTGTCGCGTCCGGCGCCGCACCTGTCGCGTCCGGCGCCGCACCTGCGGTGCCCGGGGCTGCCGGTGGGATCGGGGCCGCGCCTGCGGCACGGTGGCCGTTGGTGCTGCTGGCGGGGACGTCCAGGGCGCTCAGCTCGGCGAAGGCATCGGCGATCTCCTCCGGGTCCCCCCGGGGCGGTCGCGGGGTGGGCGCGGCGGCCTCGGCCGGCGGCGGCGGTGGGGTCGCCGGGATCGCCGGTGGACCCTGGCGAGGGTGCGCGTCGCCGTCGCCGTCGCCGTCGCCGTTGCCGTTGCGGTGGGTCAACGCGGTGTCGAGGGCGGCCAGGGAGTGCAGCTCACGCAGCAGCGACTCGGCGTCGGCGGGTTCGTCCTCGGCGTCCTGGGCGGCAAGACCCGGGGCCCGCACCGGTCGCGCCTCGCGGGCGGGGCCGGTGCCGTTCGTGTTCCCCTCGGCGACACCGTTGGCGACGCTGCGTCCCGTCCGGGTCCCGCTCGGCTGGAGGGCCCCACCGGCGACATCGGCCGGGTCGATCCGGTGCACCCAGGGCTCGGGTTCGTCGGGGTGAGCGGTCTCGTGGCCCATGGCCATCTCGATCCGGTTACCCGGGGTGCCGACGGTGTGCCCGACGGGGCACTGGCCGCGCGGGTCGACGACGACCTGGATGCCACATTCGAGGCAGTGGACTTGTGACACGGTGCGCTCCTGCTCCTCAGGTTCGCGGCGGTAGCCTCGCCACCTCCATCCCTGACACCATCGGCAGGTCGCGCGCCGATGTTGAGCCCCGACCCGGAGACCGCCGTGCTGCGACACCGGACCGCGACCTCGCCGTCGCCGGGTGCCACGGTGGCCGGGTCGCTCCCCGCTGCCGGACGCGAGGGCAAGGACGCTGCCCTGGTGCAGGCGATGTTCGATCGCGTCGCCCCGCGCTACGACCTCGCCAACGCGGCGTTGTCTTTCGGCCAGGACGCGCACTGGCGGCGGGTCACCGCCGGGGCGGCTCGCCCGGCCGACGCCTGCGTGCTCGACGTCGCCGCCGGCCCCGGCAACGTCGCCGTGGAGCTCCTACGGCAGGGCGCCGACGAGGTGGTCGCGCTGGACCTGTCCTTCAACATGCTCGCCGAGGGGGCCGGGCGCGGGCACGACCGCATCACCTGGGGGAACGGCGACGCCCAGGCGCTGCCGTTCCCCGACGAGAGCTTCGATGCGGTCACGATCTCCTTCGGGCTGCGCAACGTGCCCGACCCGCAGCTCGCCCTGCGCGAGTTCGCGCGGGTCACCCGGCCCGGGGGCCGGGTGGTGGTCTGCGAGTTCGCGAACCCGACCTCCCCGGCGTTCAGGACCGTCTACCGCCGGTACCTGGTCGGGGCGCTGCCGCAGCTCGCCCGGGTGGTGTCCTCCTCGGCCCCGGCCTACCGCTACCTCGCCGATTCGATCCTGGCCTGGCCGGACCGGGCCAGCATCGCCGGCTGGCTGTCGACCGCCGGGTTCCGCGAGGTGATGGTCAAGGCCCTCGCTTTCGGCATCGTGGCGGTGCACCGCGGGTTCCGAGCCTGAGCGACCGGGCCGGGAGGGTGCCCGACCGGCGCCGCCGTCGACGGCTCTGGGGCGAGCCTGCGCAGGTGAGGCCCGTCGCTACACTCGTGAACCGCTTCACGAACCGCCGTCATCAGCCGCTCTCAGCGCCACGGCACCAACCGTGGCCGGGGCCCGCACCGAAGCCAGAGTGGCGGCAAGAAGCCCCTGAACGCCCGTCAACCGTCGTGCCCGACCGTCCGGCTCACGCACCGCACCGCAGGAGTCCCGATGGCGATCGCTCACACCGTCGAGCTCGGCCCCACCGAACGGGCGGACGTGGTCGTCGTCGGCGCCGGCCCCGGTGGCGCGGCCGCGGCAGCCCACCTCGCCGCCCGCGGGCGGGACGTGATCGTGCTTGAGAAGGACACCTTCCCCCGTGACAAGGTCTGCGGGGACGGCCTGACCCCCCGTGTGATCCGCGAGCTGCTCGACCTCGGTCTCGAGGACGAGGCCCACGGCCGTGCCCCCGGCTTCAAGCGCAACCGGGGCTTGAGGATCAACGGCGGCCACACCACGATGGAGCTGCCCTGGCCAGAGCTCGACGACTGGCCGAACTGGGGCGGCTGCTCCCCCCGGATGGTGTTCGACGAGACCATCGCCCGCACTGCGGTCCAGCGCGGCGCGGCCCTGGCGCAGGGCCACGCCGTCACCCGTCCCCTGTGGCGTGACCCGGCCGAGTCCCGGGTCACCGGGGTCGCCTGGAAGACCCGTGACGGGCGGGAGGGGCAGGTGCTCGCGCCGGTGGTGATCGCCGCTGACGGTGCCGGCGGACCGATGGCCAAGCACCTCGGGGTCCACCGACGTCCTGAGCGGCCCATGGCCGTGGCGGCCCGGGGGTACTACCGCTCCCCCCGCTCGGACGACGAGTGGATCAGCTCCTACCTCGACCTCACCGACGCCGACGGCAACCTGCTGTCGGGCTACGGGTGGGTGTTCCCCCTGGACGACGGCACGATGAACGTCGGCCTCGGCCTGCTGTCCACCTCGCGGGAGTACCAGGCCGTCAACTACCGCAGGCTCCTGGAGTCCTGGGCGACGGGGATGGCCGCTGACGGCTGGGGTACCGAGCCTTCCGCCCTGGAGGGCCCGATCCGGACCGGCCCGATCCCCATGGGCTTCAACCACACCCCGCTGCACCAGCGGGGGGTGCTCCTCGTCGGCGACTCGGGCGGGATGGTCAACCCCTTCAACGGTGAGGGGATCAGCTACGCGATGGAGGCGGCCCAGCTGGCCGCCGAGGTCGCGGACGCGGCGCTGGTCACCCGGCGCACCAGCGACCTCGAGCGCTACGACCGGGAGCTCCGCCGGCGCATCGGTGGGTACTACACCCTCGGGCGCGTGTTCGCCGAACTGGTCGGCAACCCGACGGTGATGCACGTGTGCACCACCTACGGGATGCCCTATCGTCCCCTGATGCGGCTGGTGCTGAAGCTGATGGCGCACCTGACCGATCAGCAGCCGGCGGACACCAAGGACGTGATCGTCAACACGCTGCAGCGACTGGCCCCCGCCGCATGAGGCTGCCGACGACCCGCTCCGGAACGGCCGTGCGCCGCCCTGCCGTGTGTTGCGGCACCGCTGACCACCCCCCTACCGTTGGCGGCGTCGCGCAGGCGTTGCCGCGGGTGCTCAGGTGTCGCGCTCCGCACCGCCGGACCGTGATACCGACCGTGAACGCGCCCGATCCAACGCCTGGCCTGGTGCCCGGCTGCGAGGGAGACCGAGGCCCGTGCTGAGCGAGTACCTGCCCGTCCTGCTGCTGTTCGGACTGGCCGTCGCGTTCGCGGGCGGCTCCCTGGTCGTGAGCAGCCTGGTCGGCCCACGGGTGCCCAACCCGACCAAGCTGTCGGCCTACGAGTCGGGCAACGTCCCCCTCGCCGACGTGCGACACACCCGTTTCCCGGTCAAGTTCTACATGGTCGCGATGCTGTTCCTGATCTTCGACATCGAGGCCGTGTTCCTCTTCCCCTGGGCGGTCGTCTTCCGCGAGCTCGGCTGGTTCGGGCTGGGCCAGATGGCCTTGTTCATCGGCGTCCTCGGGGTCGCTTTCGTGTACGAGATCGGACGTGGAGGTCTCGAGTGGGACTAGAGAGCAAGCTTCCCAACGGCATCCTGCTCACCAACGTCGAGCGGTTCGTCAACTACAGCCGTTCGACCTCGCTGTGGCCGGCCACCTTCGGGTTGGCCTGCTGCGCCATCGAGATGATGACCACCGGGGGCCCCCGGCACGACATGGCTCGCTTCGGCATGGAGGTGTTCCGCGCCTCGCCCCGCCAGGCGGACCTGATGATCGTGGCCGGCCGCGTCTCCAACAAGATGGCGCCGGTGCTGCGACGCATCTACGACCAGATGTCCGACCCCAAGTGGGTGCTCTCGATGGGCGTCTGCGCGACCTCGGGTGGCATGTTCAACAACTACGCCCTGGTCCAGGGGGTCGACCACGTCGTCCCGGTCGACATGTACGTGCCGGGGTGCCCGCCCCGTCCGGAGATGCTGCTCGACGGCATCCTCAAGCTGCGCGAGAAGATCAGCCATGAGACCTTCGCGGAGCAGGGAGCTCGAGCGTGACCGAGTTCTCCGTCCCGACCCGCACCCGCGGTCTCACCCGCACCGCGCTGCCGCTGGAGGCGATCGCGGCCCGCATCTCCCACCGGTTCCCCGAGGTCGAGACCAGCGAGGCCTACGGTGAGCTCACCCTGCACGCGGTCCCCGACCAGCTGGTGGCGCTGCTCACGTTCTGCCGCGACGACGAGGAGTTGGACACGGCGCTGCTCAGCGACCTCTCCGGTGTGCACTGGCCGGCCGGCGACCACGTCATCGAACGCCAGGCGTCGACCACGGGTTGGCCGGAGTACCGGGTCTCGCGGGAGCAGGGGATGATCGAGGTCCTCTACATCCTTCGCTCGCTCACCCGCAACCACTGGTTCCGCGTCTCGGTGGCCACCGGTGACGACGCGCCGCGGTTACCGAGCGTGACCGGGGTGTTCGCGACGGCGGACTTCCACGAGCGCGAGGTGTACGACTTCTTCGGAGTCGAGTTCGAGGGGCACCCCGATCTCACGCGCATCCTGATGCCCGACGACTGGATCGGCCACCCCCATCGCAAGGACTACCCGCTGGGTGGCGTCGACATCCCCTACAAGAACGACAAGTTCATCCCGCCGCCCGACGAGCGGGACCTGCGCGAGGTGATCGACTGATGGCGATCGACCCCGGGACCGAAGCCAACCTCTCCGACGACGCCCTGGAGCTGTTCGTCGAGGGCGCCGACTGGGAGTCCGTCGTCGACGCCGTCGAGGACGACACGATCACCATCAACATGGGCCCGCAGCACCCCTCGACCCACGGCGTGCTCCGCCTGGTGCTCGACCTCGACGGGGAGACCGTCACCAAGCTCACCCCGATCGTCGGCTACCTGCACACCGGGATCGAGAAGAACGCCGAGGTGCGGACCTGGGTCCAGGGCACGACGTTCTTCACCCGTATGGACTACCTGGCGCCGCTGTTCAACGAGACCGCCTTCTGCCTCGGCGTCGAGAAGCTGCTCGGCATCGAGGTGCCCGAGCGGGCGCAGGCCGTGCGGGTCATCCTCATGGAGTTCAACCGCATCGCCTCGCATCTGGTGTGGCTGGCGACCGGTGGGATGGAGCTCGGCTCGACCACGATGATGGTGTTCGGCTTCCGGGAGCGGGAGCACGTGCTGGACCTCTTCGAGTCCCAGTCGGGCCTGCGCATGAACCACGCCTACATCCGTCCCGGTGGGCTGGCCCAGGACGTGACCGAGGACTTCGTCGAACGGTGCGAGGCACTGCTGGAGCTGCTGCCCCGCAAGATCGCCGAGTACGAGGACCTGCTCAAGCGCAACCCGATCTGGAACGACCGGCTCCGCGGCATCGGCCCGCTGGATGCCGAGACCGCCGCCAGCTACGGCATCACCGGGCCGCTGCTGCGGGCCGCCGGGGTCCCCTTCGACCTCCGCAAGGCCCAGCCCTACTCCGGCTACGAGCAGTACGAGTTCGACGTCCCCACCGAGACTGCGGCCGACTGCTACGCGCGGTTCCTGCTCCGCATCGAGGAGATGCGCCAGTCCATGCGCATCATCCGTCAGGCCCTCGATCGCCTCCCCGGCGGACCGGTCATGGTGGCCGACAAGCACATCGCCTGGCCCTCGCAGCAGTCCCTCGGGGTGGATGGGATCGGCAACGATCCCGAGTACATCCGCCACATCATGGGCGAGTCGATGGAGGCGTTGATCAACCACTTCAAGCTGACGACCCAGGGCTTCACCGTCCCGGCCGGTCAGGTCTACGTGCCCGTGGAGTCCCCCCGCGGCGAGCTCGGGTACGCGATCACCTCCACGGGCACCAACAAGCCATACCGCGTCCACGTGCGTGAGCCCAGCTTCGTCAACCTGCAGGCGGCGGATGTCATGGCGCGCGGCCAGATGGTCGCCGACGTGGTCGTGGTCGTGGCCTCACTCGACCCGGTCATGGGTGGCGTCGACCGCTGACCCCGGGTCCTGCGCGACCACGCCCGCACCAGCCCCGTTCCGACCCCCGAGGAGCCCCGCACCGATGCCGATCTCGGACGCGACCCGCGAGGAGGCCCGACACCTCATCGCGCGGTACCCCGTCGCCCGCTCCGCGCTGCTGCCCCTGCTCCCCCTCGCCCAGGGGGAGGAGGGCTACGTCAGCGAGGACGGCATCGCCATGTGCGCGGAGCTGCTGCAGCTGACCAAGGCCGAGGTCGGTGCCTTCGCCACCTTCTACACGATGTACAAGCGCGAGCCCTTCGGTGACTACCTGCTCAGCGTCTGCACCAACCCGACCTGCGCGATGCAGGGCGGTCGGGAGATCTACGAGGCGTACGTCGACCGCTGCGGTGGGCACATCGACCGTGACGGTGCCGGGGTGATGGTCGAGCACGCCGAGTGTCTCGGCATCTGCGATGCGGCACCGGTCGTGCAGGTCAACTACGAGATGTACGGGCCCCTGACCACCGACGAGGCCCTCGGCCTGCTCGACAAGGCCAAGGCCGCCGACCCACCGCCCTCCAACCGCTCGGGCGAGGTGCCACCGTCCATCCGGCAGGTGCACCGCGAGTTCTCCGGCATCGAGGACACCTTCGGCGACCACCTCGTGG
>PWEU01000248.1 GCA_003554005.1 Nitriliruptoraceae bacterium | reverse complement strand
GGGATGTCCAGTGCCGCCCGGATGCGGTCGACGGCGCTGCGCAGCGTGGGCAGCTCCTCGCCCAGCGCCTCGGCGACGGCGTCGACGGTGACCACCAGCCGCAGCGCCTCCCGGGGGGTGGGTCGCAGCGGTCGCTTGAGCTCGTCGGCCATCCGCAAGAGGACGCGGTCACCGACGATGCCGACCTCGAACAGGTCCCCCCCGCCGAGGCCCGGGAGCCCACAGAAGTCGAGGTGCCCGAGATCGGCACGCACCCGGGACGCCGACCCCCCGAACGCCTCGGCGATCTCGGCGAGGCTCGCTCCGGGCCGCTCCAGCAGCCACGGCACCATGGTCAGCATGCGGGCGACGTCGCCGGCCGCGCTCATGGCTGCCCCTCTGAGTGCCCGGCATCCGGCTGCGTCGCCTGCGGTGCGGTGTCGCCACGGTGGGCGGCCAGGACGGCCTCGAGCCCGGCCCTGACGTCGGCCTGGAGCTGCTCGGGGCCGAGCACCGCCACGGCAGCGCCGAGACCGAGCACCCAGGCGCGGTCGCGCACGGGGTGCAACTCGTCCAGGGTCAGCACGGGCCACCCCCCGTGGGTCCGGCCGGTGTCGCGACCGCCCCGGACCTCCACCGACCACCTCGCCTCGGGGGCGACGGCCAGGGTCACCTCGACGCCGGGGAGCGCCGGGCCGGACACGGCGGCAGCGACGTCGAGGTCGTCGGGCGGATCGAACGCTCCGGGGTCACCGACCGGCACGGGGCCGTCGGTCATCCGGTCGAGGCGGAAAGCCCGGAGCGCGTCGCGGGTGTGGTCGCGACCGACGAGGTACCACGCGGCGCGCCGCTGGACCACGCCGTAGGGGTCGACCGTGCGGGTCGCCACGGTGCCGTCGGCCGCCCGGTAGGTGAAGGTGACGGTGGGGCGTCCCACGACCGCGTCGGCCACGGCGTCGATGGGCTCGGGCGACACCTCGACGCGGGTGTCGCCCGGCAGCTCGATCGGGACCGGATCGGGGGCGCGCGCCGCCAGCTTGGCCAGCGCCAGGGGGGTGTCCTCAGCGCCGGTCAGCCGCACGGCCAGGGCCAGCGCCGCCACCTCCTCGCCGGTGAGCTCCACGTCGGGCAGCTCGTAGGAGCGCCGCCGGATCGTGTACCCGAGCTCGTCGCTGTAGGGCAGGGTGACGGTCTCGATCGGGACCCCCAGCCGTCTGAGCTCGTCCTTGTCGCGTTCGAACATCCGGCGGCTGCTCATCGCCGAACCCTCGGTGTAGTACCGGGGGCGTCGCCGCAGCTCCTCCAGGCTCATCGCGCCCGGCGACTCGAGCAGGGCGATCGTGAGGTTCACCAGGCGTTCGACCTTCTCCGCCATCGGTGCTCCGGGGCCGTGGGACGTTGGCGGGGCGAGTCTAGGGGCCGGGAGCAGCCATGCGACCGGCCACCTACCGTGAGCTCAGCCACCCTCTGCCGGCAGGAGCGACCCGTGGACGTGCGCGAGCCCCATGGACCGACCGCGCGGGCCCCGCGGGACCCCGCCGGGCCCGTCGATCCCGTGGAGCTGCGCGAAGCGGTCGGTCAGGTCGTCCCCGAGGGCTTCCACCACGACGTGGTCCAGGTCTCGGTGGTGGTCGAGCACCCGGTGACGCGGGTGTGGTCCTGGCTGGATGACCCGGCCACCTTCGTCGATGGGCAGGTGTGGCCCTTCGCCGTGGAGTTCCATCACCCGCCGGGCACGCACGCCTTCCGTCCGGGGGTGCGCAACGACCACCACGGGCCGCTGCTGCACCTTCCCGCCGTGGTGGGCCGGGGGCGGCCTCCGGCGCACCGCGAGCTGATCTACCTCTACGGCGCCTTCGTGCTCAGCCCGCGGCTGCTGCGCCCCGCGCGCCTGCTGTTCGACCTGCACACCAGCCCCGACGGCCGACGGACCCGCATCACGGTGACCACCGAGGCGGCGGTGCGCACCCCGGCGCTGTGGGCCTGGCGGGCCGGCAACCGGTGGTTCTGGCGACGGTTCGGCCGCTGGTGTGACGCGGCCCTGACCGCCCGTGCCGACGGGCGCGCGTGACGCTCACATCGAGGCGATGAGCCGGTCCACCCGCTCGTCGTGGGCGCGGAACGGGTCCTTGCACAGCACCGTGCGCTGAGCCTGGTCGTTGAGCTTGAGGTGTACCCAGTCCACGGTGTAGTCGCGACGCCGGGCCTTGGCCTCTGAGATGAAGCGGCCCCGCAGGGCGGCGCGGGTGGTGGACGGTGGCTCGGTCCGGGCCCGCTCCACCTCGGTGTCCTCGAGCACCCGTTCGACCCGGCCCTGGCGTGCCAGCAGGTGGTAGAGGCCGCGGTCACGGAGCACGTCGTGGTAGGCCAGGTCGAGCATCGCGACCCGCGGATCGGTCAGCGCCAGGTCGTGCTTGACCTGGGAGGCCTCGATCAGTTGGTGCTTGGCGACCCAGTCCAGCTTGCGTCCGAGCGACATCGGATCGCTGACCAGCCGCTCCAGCACGTCCCGCCACGCCGATACCACGCGCCGGTCCTCGTCGGTGGCATCCGGGTCGGCGGCGACGAACCGCTCGACCCGTTCGAGGTAGGCCTGCTGGATCTCCAGCGCGTTCATCTCCCGGCCGCTCGCCAGCCGCAGCCGACGGGTGCCGGTCACGTCATGGCTGATGTCGCGGATGGAGCGGATCGGGTTGTCGAGGGCCATCTCCCTGAGGACCGCCTGCTGCTCCAGCATCCGCAGCACCAGGTCGCAGGTCGCGACCTTGAGCCACGTGGTGTACTCGCTCATGTTGGAGTCACCGACGATCACGTGGAGTCTGCGGAAGCGTTCGGCGTCGGCGTGGGGCTCGTCCCGGGTGTTGATGATCGGGCGGGACCGGGTCGTCGCCGAGGACACGCCCTCCCAGATGTGCTCCGCACGCTGGGCCAGGGCGAAGATCGTGCCCCGAGGCGTCTGCAGCACCTTGCCGGCCCCGGCGAACACCTGCCGGGTGATCAGGAAGGGGATCAGCGCCTCGGCCAGCCGCTGGAACTCCCCCACCCGGGCGACCAGGTAGTTCTCGTGGCAGCCGTAGGAGTTGCCGGCGGAGTCGGTGTTGTTCTTGAACAGCGAGATCCGACCGTCGAGGCCCTCCTCCGCCAGGCGCTGCTCGGCCGCACGCACGAGCGCCTCGACGATGCGCTCGCCGGCCCGGTCGTGGGTGGTGACCTGCAGGGGAGAGTCGCCCTCCGGCGTGGCGTACTCCGGGTGGGAGCCGACGTCGAGGTAGAGGCGTGAGCCGTTCTCCAGGAAGACGTTCGACGACCGCCCCCACGACACCACACGACGGAACAGGTACCGGGCCACCTCGTCGGGGCTGAGCCGACGCTGGCCGTCGACGGTGCAGGTGACCCCGTACTCGGTCTCGATGCCGAAGATGCGCCGCCTCACGCGGTGAGGACCGCCGCGAGCTCCTCGCCCTCCAAGCGGAAGAACCGTCGCCGAGGTCGCCGCGCGTCCAGCCCGGACACCTCCAGCACCTCCGCGCCGAGGGTGCGACCGGCGACCTCCGACAGCGCCCCGGCGGCGACGCGCACGGCACCGTCCCGATCCAGGCTGTCCTCGAAGCGGCGCTCGAGCTCCGCCCGGAGCGGTTCGGTGTCGCCGCCGATCGCCACGAAGCGGTGCTCGTCGACGATGGAGCCGTCGTAGAGGATGTGGAACAGCTCCAGGGCGCTGTCGTCCGGGTCGCCGTCGCTCCCGTCACCGGCCGGGGTGCGCTCAGCGTCGACCTGGGCGATCAGCAGCTCGACCTCGAAGGGCTTGGCCTCGCCCATGAAGCTGGCGCCGAGCGCCTGGGAGTAGGCGTTGGCCAGTGGCTTGGCGGTCACGTCCTCCCGGGCGTACTGGTAGCCCTTGACGTCCGCCAGGCGGATCCCCGCCACCCTGAGCGCCTCGAACTCGTTGTACCGGCCGACGGCGGCGAAGGCGATGGAGTCGTAGATCTCCGAGGTCTTGTGCAGGGAGGCCGACGGGTTCTCCCCGGCGAACACCACACCGTGGGCGAAGGCGACCGCGACCAGGGCGCGACCGCGGGCGATGCCCTTGCGGGCGTACTCCGCCCGGTCCTTCATCAGCTGTTCGGGGGCGACGTAGAAGTTCGCTGCCACGGGGCGGTCCTTCGGGTCGGGCCGGGTGGGGCCGGTCAGCGGCGGCGGTGGGAGAGCACGGCGTCGACGTGCTCGGCCACCTCGCCGTCGTCGAGCTCGCGGTAGCCGTCGCGATCGATCGCGGCGACGATGGGGTAGATCCGGCGGATCAGGTCGGGACCCCCGGTCGCGCTGTCCTCCTCGGCCGCGTCCGCCAGCGCCTCGAGCGCGGTCCTCACGGCTTCGTCCATCGACGCCTCCGGGTCGACGAGCCGCTTCAGCGTCGCCCGGGCGGCCAGGGAGCCGGAGCCGGTCGCGGCCTGCGCGGGGGCGACGTAGCGCCCGCCGACCGGGTCGTACTCGAAGATCCGGGGCTCGTGGGTGCGGGGATCGATGCCGGCGAACAGGGGCACGATCACCAGCCCCTGCATCGCCATCGGCAGGTGGGCACGGAGCAGGCCCGCGAGCTTGTTGGACTTGCCCTCCAGCGAGAGCGGCTCGCCCTCGACCTTCTCGTAGTGCTCGAGCTCGGTGGCGAAGATCTTGGCGAGCTCCATCGCGGGTCCCGCGGTCCCCGAGATCGCGATGGCGGAGCGGTCGTCGGCGGGGAACACCTTGCGCATGTCGCCCCGGGAGATCAGGTTGCCGGCGGTCGCCCGACGGTCACCGGCGACGACGACGCCGTTGCGGGCGACCACGGCCAGCACCGTGGTCCCGTCGACCAGCTGGTGCGTGAACGCCTCGGGCAGGTCGCCGCCGAGGATCGGAGGGACCGCCTCGGGTGCGAGCGTGCGCAGCGTGGCGGCGAAGGAGCTGCGCTGGACGTCGAAGGCCGACGGGAAGGCCGAGCGCAGCGGGTCGGGAGCTTCGATCACGGACGACCTCCGGTGGGGCCGCCGAGCGTAACGCTTGGCCGCCACCGGCTGCGCAGCTTCAGTGGTGCTCCGGGTGGATCGGGACCGACAGCACGGGGCGGTGGGTCTTGCGCAGCACCTCCCGGGCGATCCCGCCGAGCACGGCCTCGGTCACCCGGGACCGTGGACGCCAGCCGAGCACGATCATCTGGGCGTCGATGTCGTCGGCGATCTCGAGCAGGGTGTCGGCGACCTGGGCCTTGAGCCCGTGCCGCAGGTCCGTCTCGACCTCGATGCCGCTGTCGCGCAGCTGCTCGCCGATCGCGTCGAGGTTGGCCTGCAGTTCCTCGCCCTGGTGGAGCTCCCGCTCGACCTGCTGCATCGAGTCACCCGGCTGGTGGACGTGGAACCACAGCAGGTGCAGGGGCCCCTGACGGGCCCGGGCCGCGATCGCGGCCTCGCGCAGGGCGCCTTCGCTCTCCTTCGAGGCGTTGTAGCCGACCAGGATGGTCATCGGGGGTCCTCCTCGCGGTGGTCGCTCGCACCCGGAAGGTGCGCGGACGACGCCGGGGTGTCGTCGATGGTGGGCTCGTCGGTGTCACCATCGGCCGCCGCTGCGCCCTCGCGAGCGGTGCGGCGCCGGCCGGCGTCGCCGCTGAGACGCTGCCAGCCGAACACCGCGGCGAAGGTGACGAGCCCGATCGCGTCGTAGAGCGGATCGGAGCTGATCAGCGCGAGGCCGGCCGCGATCAGCACGGCGCGGATCAGCAGGTTGAGGCGCCGGTCGATGTAGCCGACCACGGCGACCCCGACCGCGCTCATCCCGACGAGCGCCGTGGCGCCCGCCAGCATCCCACCGAGGACCGTCGTCTCCTGGAGCAGCAGCTCGGGCGAGAACACGAACATGTACGGCAGCAGGAACCCGCCGATCGCGATCTTGACCGACTGCACGCCGGTCTTGAGCGGGTTCGATTGGGCGATCCCGGACGCGGCGTAGGAGGCCAGACAGACCGGTGGGGTGATGTCGGCCATGATCCCGTAGTAGTACACGAACAGGTTGGCGGTCAGCAGCGCCACGGCGGTCCGGGGATCGTCGGGGAAGAACGCGAGCGTGATGGCGGGGGCGACCAGCGTCGCGGTGATCACGTAGTTCGCGGTGGTCGGCAGCCCGATGCCGAGCACCAGGCAGGCGAACATCGAGTAGACCAGCACCAGGATCAGGGTGTCACCGGCGAGGTTGAGCAGACCACCGACCAGCTGCAGGCCGACGCCGGTCAGGGTGATGACCCCGGCGACGATGCCCGCCGCGGCACAGGCCACGATGATCGGCAGGGCGATCCGGGCGGCGTCGACCAGCGACTCGAGCAGGCCGAGCGGGTTGAGCTTGTCCTCGAGGTCCCGCCAGCGCCCGATCGCCGCCGCGATCAGCTGGACCACGACGTTGATGAGGACCACCGCGTAGACCGCGACGATCGCGGAACGGATCGGGGATCGACCCTGGGCGAGCAGCACGAAGATGACCACGATGGGCAGCAGCAGGTAGCCCTTGGTCAGCATGAGGTGACGGGGCTTCGGGAGCCGCTCGCGTGGCAGCCCCATGATGCCGACCTTCTTCGATTCGAAGTGGACGACGATGAACTGGGCGGTGAAGAACAGGATGGCGGGGATGATCGCCGCCTGGATGATCGTGGCGTAGGGCAGCCCCGTGATCTCCACCATGATGAAGGCGGCCGCGCCCATGATCGGTGGCGCGAGCTGCCCGCCGGTGGAGGATGCGGCCTCGACGGCGCCGGCGAACTCGCCCCGGTAGCCCGACTTCTTCATCATCGGGATGGTGAAGGCCCCGTTGGAGACGGTGTTGGCCACCGAGCTGCCGGTGATGGTCCCGGAGAAGGCGCTGGTCATGACGCCGACCTTGGCGGTCCCCCCGGTCATCCAGCCCGTCAGTCCGAAGGCGAGCTGCGTGAAGAACCGCTCCATGCCGGGGCGCTGCAGCAGGGCGGCGAAGATCATGAAGATGTAGATGAAGGTCGAGGACACCTGGATCGGGGTGCCGAACACGGCCTCGGTGCCGAGGAACATGTTCGCCATGATGCGCTCAACGGCGAAGCCCCGATGCGCCAGGAAGGCCGGCATGATCTGGCCGAAGTAGGCGAAGACCAGCGCCCCGGAGGCCACCATGGTCAGCGGTGTGCCGATCCCCCGCTGGCAGGCGACCAGGACCAGCAGTACCCCGGCTGCCGCCAGGCCCACCGTGAAGTCGGTCTCGGCCCCCACCGCCCGCCCGATGTCGCTCCAGTTCCAGAAGACGTACCCGCCGGTGCCCAGGCTCAGCAGGGCGAGGGGGACGTCACCGAGCGGGATGCCCCCGATGCGGACGGGGACGTGTCGGGAGATGATCACCGAGCCGAGGACCAGAGAGAACCCGACGAGCACGAACCACTCGGCGACGCCGCGGACGTACATCAGCGCGAGCACCGCCACGCCGGCGCCGAGCAGCAGGTAGCTCTTGAGCCGCTCACGACCCTCCAACTCCTGCTGGCCGGGGTAGAGCAGGAAGACCAGTGCGAGACCGACACCGAGGTGGAACGAGCCCTGCTGGAGGCCGGGCAGCCGACCGAACTGGGCCGTGTAGAGGTGGAAACCGCTGAGCAGCAACGCGGTGCCGAACATGATCCAACGCCAGGTCGCCCGCACGTCCGCACGGGTGCCGGGTGTGACGTCAGCGAAGCTGAGCTCCTCCAGCTGGGCGATGTCCGCCTCGAGCTCCTCGCGCAGCTCGTCGGGGAGCCCGGCGATCTGCCCGCGGGCCTCGTCCAGCGCGGCGTTCGGGCGCCGGGCCTGCAGCTCCGGGCGCTCGAGGTCCCCGTCCGGCGTGCGATCAGCTCTGCCGTCCTGCGACGATGGCGGCCTCCCCCACCTCCCTGCTCGTCGTGACCGTCAGTCCCGGATGCTCTCGGTGGAACCTGGCTCCACCTCGAGCTCGATCCCCCCACCGGCACGCGTGAGATCGAGGAACCGCAGCGTCGTCCCATCGCTGAAGGCGAGGGTGTGATCCACCTGCGCTGTGCCCACGCGGATCGTCACCCTCCCGATCGGGTACCCGTGGTGGTCGACACGATAGACGCCGTCGACGCTGGTGAAGCTCGTCATGCGGTCCCCGAACCGCTCCGGACCCGTCGGCAGGTTGGGACCGGGGTGATCGAAGACCATCCCCTCCAGCGTGAGGCTCGGGGCGTCATCGACCCCGAAGGTCTCGAGCACGGGGCGCCGGGGGACCGAGTGGGTGTGTCGCAGCTCGAAGTGCTCCCCCACGGCAACGGCGCGCCGGTGGAGCTCCGTGCCGGTGTCCACGTCGCGCAGCACCAGCATCGGCCCGGAGTCGTCGGGCAGTCCCGTCAGCAGGAGGCCGGCGAGTGCGGCCACACCGACGAGCAGCCAGCCACGACGAGCGCGCCACGGCGCCCGGGGACGGTGCTCGGTCGCACCGGTCCCGGACGCCGTGGCGGCGACGATCACTGCTCGTCGTAGAAGCGCTGGGCGCCGGGGTGCACGTCGATCGTGTTCCCGTCGAGCGCCGTGTCGAGCTGGATCTGGTTCCCGACCGCGACCGCGTTGGCGATCGACTCGGTCTCCTCGAACAGCACACGCGTCAGGTCGTAGACGATGTCGTCGGCGAGGTCGCGGGGCGCGTACAGGGGGGCCCAGTTGGTCACCGTGACCGCGTCGTTGTCCTGGCCGGAGTAGGTCCCGGCTTCGATCGTCAGCTCCGACAGGGTCGGGTCGTCACCGAGCAGCGTCGCCATGAGGTCAGGAGGGATGGAGACGAGCGTGATGTCGACCGAGGTCGCGACCTCCTCGATCGAGCCGGCCGGCAGGGCCAGGATCGCGAAGGCAGCGTCGAGCCGACCGTCACGCAGGCCGTCGGCGGCCTCACCGAAGGTGTCGTTGAACGGGGTGATGTCGGTGTCGGGGTCGATGCCCTCGGCCTCGAGGATCGTCCGGGCGATGACCTCGGTGCCCGACCCGGGTGGGCCGAGGGCGACGCGGGCACCGGCGAGGTCGGCGATCTCGGTGATCCCTGAGTCGGCGGTGGCGACGATCTGGGTCACCTCGCCGTAGATGTTCGCGATGGTGACGAAGTCGAGCGGCGTGCCGTCGAACTCGCCGGTCCCGGCCGCCGCGGTGTCGGCGACCCCGTTGACGGCGAGGATCATGTCGACCTCACCACCGTCGAGCAGGCGCAGGTTCTCGACCGACGCGCCGGAGGACTGGGTGTTCACGCGCACGTTGTCGAGGTTGTCGTTCCACACCCCCGCCATCGCCCCACCGAGGGGGAAGTAGGTCCCACCGGTCGAGCCGGTGGCCATCGTCAGGAAGGCCTGATCATCTGCTGCTGCCTCGTCGTCCACGACGTCGTCGTCCACGACGACGTCGTCGTCGCCGTTGCAGGCCGCCAGCACCAGCGCACTGGCGGCCACGGCTGCTGCCAGACGCCAGGTCCGGCTCCGCTTCCGGGTGGTTGTTCGCATGCCCACTCCTTGGTTGTGATCCCTGCGTGACCCTGTGGCCACCTGCGAGTTGCCGTCCGACCCTCGGGGAGGGACGTCGGGAACGACCGGTCCACGGACGCTTCCCTGGTGACGCGGTGGCGGGTCGGTCCGGTCCCTCCTGCCGTGCCGACCCACGTGGCACCTCGCCACCTACTGCGGTAGTACGTGGCGGGCACGCTAGCCGCCCTCCCGGGGAGCGCAAGCACTCGTGCGGCCTCGCCACGGCGGGTGGCCTCCAGCATGGGCTGGGTGCCGGAGACACGGCTGCTGGCGGCCCTGCTGCTGGTGGACGGTTCGCGACGCTGCCCGGACGATGACGTCGCCGTCGATCGCGCCGTCGATCGCGCCGTCGATCGCGCCGTCGATCGCGCCGTCGATCGCGCCGTCGATCGCGACGCGCACGTCGCCACGGACGGACGAACCGCACCGTGGCGGGCGACACCGCCCGTGGAGTTCCTCTGCTCAGCCCGTACACGGTCACTACGGTCAGGAGACGAACGGTCACCGATGCGAGGGAGGTACGCCATGAAGCGCATAGTCGTAGGTGTCGACGGGTCCGAAGGTTCGCAACGGGCCCTCGAGTGGGCCGCGGAGGAGGCGGGACTGCGCGACGCCGGCCTGGAGGTCGTCACGACCTACGAGCCCGAGCCGGAGTGGGCTGGTCTCCCTGCCGATGGAGGCATGAGCTCCGAGCAGATCGAAGCCGTCCGTGACAACGTCAAGACGGCCACTCGCCGTGCAGCCGAGCATGCGCAGGGCGTGGCCAAGAAGATGATCGCCGGCCTCCCAAGCACCATCGACGCGGAGGCGGTGGTGATCGCCAGCCAGCGCCCGGCGGAAGCGCTGGTGGAACGGTCTCGCGGTGCGCAGATGCTCGTGGTCGGTTCCCGCGGCCTCGGGGGCTTCAAGACCCTGATGCTGGGTTCCGTCAGTCAGCAGTGCGCCACCCATGCTGACTGCCCGGTCGTGATCATCCGACCCCCATCACGAGGTGCGAACGCCTGAGCGAGACCGCTCCATGGGGTCCGGGACCGCCCGAAGACGATCCGTTGGCGGACCTCGCGGTCATCGGCGCCCCCCGGCAGCACGTCACGAGGGCTCGACTACTGCCCGCCCTTCTGGACGTAG
>PWEU01000165.1 GCA_003554005.1 Nitriliruptoraceae bacterium | reverse complement strand
CCGTGCCTGGGGTGTCCCGACGACGATGATGTGGATCCAGCGCCTCGGAGCCGAGCGGGCCAAGCGGCTGCTGTTCACCGGCGAGCTGATCGATGGGCGGGAAGCGACCCGGATCGGACTGATCCTCGAGTCCGTCCCGCCCGACCGTCTGGCCGCCCATGTCGACGCGCTCGCCGAGCGCATCGCCACGGTCCCGGCCAACCAACTCGCGATGATGAAGCTCGTGGTCAACCAGGCCATGGGCGCCCAGGGACTGGCCACGACCCAGCTCCTGGCGACCCTCTTCGACGGGATGGCCCGGCACACCCCCGAGGGGCTGGCCTTCAAGGCGCGGGCCGAGGCGGTCGGATGGCAGCAGGCGGTGGCCGAGCGCGACGGGACCTAGGCTGCAGGTCCCCACCGTCCCATGACCGACAGGACCCCAGACGTGCGTGTCAGGACCGTCGTGACCCTCGCCGCCGGTGCCGCCACCGGCGCCGGCGTCATGTACCTGCTCGATCCCGACGCCGGCGAAGCGAGGCGACGTGAGCTGCGCAGGGACGCCCTCCTTCAGGCCAAGGACGGGGTGGTGGCTGCCGGCAAGGGTGGCGCGCACCTCGCCAGCGAGCTCACCCAGGCGGCGGTGGATGGCTACCGGCAGGCCCGGTCCGATGCGGGTCCCGAGGCGCCGGCGACCTAACGTGCCGAGGGTGCCGACGAGGGTGCCGACGAGGGAGCCGAGGCATGCAGCTGGGGCTGAGCGAACGAGGACAGCGTTTCCACACCGAACTCGACGCGTTCGTCCGGGATCGGGTGATCCCGAACGAGGGGGTGTTCGAGGAGCAGATCGCTGCCTCTGGTGACCCGCACCACCACCCGCCGATCATGGAGGAACTGCAGGCCGAGGCCCGTAGCCGTGGGCTGTGGAACCTGTTCCTCCCCGACGACGAGCACGGCGCGGGGCTCAGTAACCTCGACTACGCCCACCTCGCCGAGCTCACGGGCCGATCCGTGATCATGGCCCCCACGGCCACCAACTGTGCGGCGCCGGACACGGGGAACATGGAGGTGCTCCACCTCGTCGGGACGCCGGAGCAGCAGCGTCAGTGGCTGGCCCCTCTGCTCGAGGCGGAGATCCGGTCGTCGTTCTTCATGACCGAGCCCGACGTCGCCTCCTCCGACGCTCGCAACATCCGCACCCGGATCGAGCGGGACGGCGACCACTACGTGATCAACGGTCGGAAGTGGTGGTCCTCCGGAGCCTCCAGCTCACGCTGCAAGGGCGGCATCCTGATGGGGGTCAGCAACCCCGAGGCGGACCCCTACCGGCAGCAGTCGATGATCCTGGTGCCGATGGACACGCCGGGCGTCGAGGTGGTCCGTGAGCTGCCGGTGTTCGGCCGGTTGGACGGTCACGGCGGCCACCCCGAGGTGTCCTTCACCGACGTCCGCGTGCCGGCCAGCAACCTGCTCGGCGCTGAGGGCGACGGGTTCGCCATCGCGCAGATGCGGCTGGGACCGGGCCGGATCCACCACTGCATGCGGGCCATCGGGATGGCCGAACGCGCCTTCGATCTCATGTGCGAGCGAGCCCTGGAGCGGACCCCCTTCGGCAAGCCGATCGCGGACCAGGGCGTGTTCCAGCACTGGATCGCGCAGGCGCGGGTGCGGATCGAGCAGGCGCGCCTGCTCACCCTCAAGACCGCGCACCTCATGGACACCGTCGGTGCTCGGGGCGCTCGGTTGGAGATCTCTGCGATCAAGCTCGTCGCGCCCTCGATGGCGGAGTGGGTCCTCGAGAAGGCGATCCAGACCTACGGCGGCGCCGGGTTCACCGACGAAACCCCGATCGCGGCGATGTGGGCGCATGCCCGCACCATGCGGGTCCTGGACGGACCCGACGAGGTCCACGAGATGGCCCTCGCACGGCGCGAACTCAAGCGCTACCGCGCGACCTCCTGAGCTGCGGGCGCTCGGACCCCGACGGACGGCCACTGTCCGGGTGGCGCTCTCCGACTACGGTAGGAGAAGCTCGCGTGCCCGACGGAGTGGACGGGGCAACGGGACCGGGCCCATCAGGGCCAGGCCCGACGGGGGCCCACCGACGAGGCCCTCGGTCCCGGACGACCCGGATGTGGTCGGCTCAACGATCTCCTGCAACGCCGATGCGGCGCTCGTGAGCACCTATCCCGGCCGAAGGAGCGCTCATGCGCTGGCGATACCCGTTCGCCCTACTCGCTGTCCTCGCCCTGTTCGCCACCGCCTGCGACGAGGGCGATCCCGTCGACGTCGACGACCCCACGACCGACGATCCGGTCGATGATCCCGTCGACGACCCCGTCGACGACCCCGTCGACGACGACGAGGCCGCCGTCGGTGGCACCCTCGTCGCGGCCATCGGTGGTGACCCGGACCAGCTCGATCCCCACACGACCACCTCCTCTTTCGCCTTCACGGTCCTGGAGAACGTCTACGACACCCTCGTGCAGCCCGGGGACGACCTGACACCGGAGCCCGCGCTGGCCGAGTCCTGGGAGATCTCCGACGACCTGTTGACCTGGACCTTCACCCTGCGCGATGGGGTGACCTTCCACGATGGTTCGCCGCTCACGGCCGCTGACGTCGTCGCGTCCTTCGAACGCATCGCCGAGGAGGGCGCCAACGCCTTCCGCCTCGGCGCGATCGACGCCTACGACGCCCCGGACGACCTGACCGTCGTCATGGAACTGAACCGTCCGGCACCCAACCTGCTCGACCAGATCGGCGCCTTCAAGGGCATGGCCATCGCGCCCGCCGCGGCGATCGAGGCCGGCACGCTCGGTGACGAGCCGATCGGGACCGGACCCTTCGCCTTCGTCTCCTTCACGCCCGGCGACAACGTGGTGCTCGAAGCCAACCCCGACTACTGGGACGACGGACCCTTCCTCGACGGCATCGACTTCCGCGTCATCCCCGACGAGAGCGTGAAGGTCACCAACCTCGAGACCGGCGAGGTCGACTGGATCGATTCCGTGCCCCCGCAGCAGCTCGACCAGCTCGAGGCTGACGATCAGATCGTGCTGGGCCGGGTCGCCGGCAACGACTACTGGTACATGTCGCTGAACAACGACCGGGAGCCCTTCGATGACCCCAACGTGCGACGGGCCATCGCCTTCGCCTTGGACATCGAGATCATCACCGAGGCCGCGAAGTTCGACGCGGCCACGCCGAACGAGACCGCGATCCCTGAGACCAGCTTCTGGTACTTCGACTACGCGCCCTTCGGCCAGGACCTCGACGAGGCCCAACGCCTGCTCGACGAGGCCGGGGTCAGCGACCTGACGATCGACCTGATGGTCACCAACGAGTTCCCGGAGACCGTGACCTCGGCCCAGGTGATCGCCAGCCAACTCGCCGAGGTCGGTATCGACGTGGAGATCCGGACCGAGGACTTCTCGACCTGGCTCGCCGACCAGGGTGACGGAGAGTTCGACGCCTTCGCGCTGGGCTGGCTCGGCAACATCGACCCGGACGACTTCTACTACGCCCAGCACCACTCGACCGGAGGCTTCAACTTCCAGGGCTTCGCCGACGACGAGGTGGACGAACTCCTCGACGGGGCGCGGGTGGAGACCGATGCCGACGCGCGCAAGGAGCTCTACGCCCAGGCTGCGGCCCGGATCGTGGACCTCGCGTCCTACATCTACTTCTACAACCCCGAGATCCTCGAGGCCTGGTCCCCGGAGGGGACCGGCTACGAGGCCCGCCCGGATGTGGCGCCCCGTTTCGCCACGACCCGAAAGGGCTAGGGTCATCAGTACCTGACCTGGGTGGGGGCCCGCGGGTCCCCACCCAGCGTGAGGGCGACCAGCCTGAGCTTCGCCACGGAGGGACAGCGTGGGGCGGTACGTGCTCCGTCGTACCGCTCAGGCCGCGGTCGCCCTGCTCGGCGTCTCGATCGTCGTCTTCGCGCTGATCCACCTGGTGCCGGGGGACCCCGTGCGGCCCGCGCTGGGCACCCGCTTCGACCAGGAACTCTACGAGACGCTGATCGCCCGGGCGGGGCTTGACCAGCCCCTGCTGCTGCAGTACTGGAACTGGCTGACCAGCGCGCTGACCGGTGACCTCGGGGTCAGCTTCCGGACCGGGCAGCCGGTCACCGGCGCGCTGCTGCAGCGGCTGCCGGCCACCATGCTGCTGGCTTTCGCCGCCCTGCTCGTCGGCCTGCTCATCGCGCTGCCGGCCGGCATCGTCTCGGCGGTCAGGCAGGGCAGACCCGTCGACTACGCCGCCTCGAGCTTCTCCCAGATCGGCGTGTCGGTCCCCGACTTCTGGTTCGGGCTGCTGCTGATCCTCGTCTTCGCCCGCTCGCTCGGGTGGCTCCCGCCGTCGGGATACGTCTCACCCCTCGAGGATCCCGTGGAGGCGATCCGTCGCCTCATCCTGCCCGCCACCACCGCCGGGGTGGTCACCGGCGCGATCCTGACCCGCTTCGTCAGGTCCTCGGTCCTGGAGGCCATGGGGGCCGAGCACGTCCGGCTCGCCCGCGCCAAGGGCATGCCCGAGCGCTACATCCTCCGTCATCACGTGCTCCGCAACGCCTGGATCCCGGTGGTGACCATCACCGGGCTGCAGCTCGCGACCCTGCTCGGCGGCATCGTGGTCGTCGAGGTCGTCTTCGCCTGGCCCGGGATCGGCCGGCTGGCGCTCGACGCCGTCGTGCGACGGGACTACCCGGTGTTGCAGGGGGCGGTCCTGCTGATCGCCACCGGGTTCCTGCTGATCAACCTGCTGGTCGACCTGCTCTACGCCCGACTCGATCCGAGGATCACGACCTCATGACCGAGCCGACCCACGACCCCGCCGAGGAACTCCAGGCCCCGGACGAGCCATCGGAGCCGCGTTGGCGTGAGACGCTGTCGGCGCTGCTGAAGAACCGGCTGGCCGCGGCGGGCATGATCGTCCTGGCACTGCTGATCCTGTCAGCGGTGTTCGCCGACCTGGTCGCGCCCTACGCCTACACCGACGGCGACATCGTCCGACGCCTGGAGCCGCCCGGCCGCGACCACTGGTTCGGGACCGACGAGCTCGGCCGAGACGTGCTGTCACGGGTGATCTTCGGTGCCCGGGTGTCACTACAGGTCGGGGCGGTCGCGGTCGGCATCTCCCTGATGGTCGGCACGCTGATCGGCTTGATCTCCGGGTACCGGGGCGGCTGGATCGATGCGGTGCTGATGCGCACGATGGACGTGCTCTTCTCCTTCCCCGTGGTGCTGCTCGCGATCGCCATCGTAGCCGTGCTGACCCCGAGCCTGCGCAACACCATGATCGCGATCGGTGTGGTGTTCACCCCGATCTTCGCCCGGGGGGTCCGTGGCTCGGTGCTGTCGGTGCGGGAGGAGGTGTACGTGCGGGCCTCGCGCTCGCTCGGCGCCAGCGACTGGCGGATCATCTCCCGTCACGTCCTGCCCAACGTCGCCGCGCCGGTGATCGTGCAGACCTCGCTGTCGCTGGCGTTCGCCATCCTCACCGAGGCGGCCCTGTCCTACCTCGGCATCGGCGTGCAGCCGCCGCGGCCGGCCTGGGGCCTGATGCTGCTGGATGCCCAGGGGTTCATCCCGACCGGGGCATGGTGGATGAGCCTGTTCCCGGGACTGGCCATCTTCCTCACGGTGATGGCGCTGAACCTGGTCGGTGACGGGCTACGCGACGCCCTCGACCCCAAGCAGCGCTCGATCATCCAGTCGCGGGGGGTGACATGAGCGGTGCGCCCGAGCCGACACCCGAGCACGACGACAGCACGGACGCCGAGGTCGTGCTGTCGGTCCGCGACCTCGAGGTCAGCTTCGGGACCAAGCGCGGCCGCGCCGAGGTCGTCCGCGGGCTCGACTACGACCTGCACCGGGGCGAGACGCTGGCCATCGTGGGCGAGTCGGGCTCGGGGAAGTCGGTCTCTACGCTGGCGCTGACCAAGCTGATCCCGATCCCTCCGGGCCGGGGGACGGGCACTGCCCACCTCGGTGACACCGACCTCATCTCGCTCAGCGAGGCGGAACTCGTTCATGTCCGCGGCCAGCGGATCGGCTTCGTGTTCCAGGATCCGATGACCTCCCTCAACCCGGTCCACACCATCGGGCGTCAGCTGACCGAGGGCATGCGCCACCATCTCGGGCTGTCGGAGGCCGCGGCCCGCGACCGGGCCGTGGAGCTGCTCGCCAAGGTGGGCATCCCCTCGCCCGAGGACCGGCTCGGTGACTACCCGCACCAGTTCTCCGGCGGGATGCGTCAGCGGGTCGTCATCGCGATCGGGCTGTCGTGCGACCCGGAGGTCCTGATCGCCGACGAGGCGACCACCGCCCTCGACGTCACCACACAGGCCCAGATCATCGACCTGATCGCCGAGCTCCAGGCCGACCTCGGCATGGCGGTGGTGTGGATCACCCACGACCTCGGTGTGGTGGCCGGCATCGCCGACCGGGTGCTGGTGATGTACGCCGGCGAGGTGGTCGAGCAGGCCGACGCGCCGGAGCTGTTATCCCGGCCCCGTCACCCCTACACGGTGGGGCTGCTCGCGTCGCTACCGGTGCTCGGTGACACCGAGCGGGGGGATCTGGCGGCGATCCCCGGTCTCCCGCCGCCGCCGACCTCGCTGCCGCCCGGCTGCGGGTTCTACCCCCGGTGCAGCTTCCGCAGTGACGAGCGGTGCGCCACCGAGCGGCCACCGCTGCGTGAGGTCGTCGCCGGTCACCTGGTCCGCAGCTTCTACGAGGTGCCGGAGGAGCAGTCTCGCCGTGCGTCGGCGGCGACCAGGATCGCGATCGAGCCGCCCGATGTCCGGGACGAGGGGGTGGCGTGAGCTCGCCGTTGCTCGAGGTCGAGGACCTCCACGTCCACTTCCCAGTCGGTCGGGGACGGGACCGCCAGCTCGTGCGCGCGGTCGACGGGGTGAGCCTCACGTTGCAGCCTGGGGAGACCCTCGGCCTGGTGGGGGAGTCCGGGTGCGGCAAGACCACCAGCGGCCTGGCGTTGCTCCGGCTGGTGGAGCCGACGTCGGGGCGGGTGGTCTTCGACGGCACCGACGTGCGGTCGCTGTCCAAGCGGGACCTGCGCTCCTGGCGTCGGCGGGCCGCCATGATCTTCCAGGACCCCTACGCCTCCCTGGATCCGCGCCTGCCCGTCGGCGAGAGCATCGGAGAGGCCCTCGACATCCACGGTCTGCACCAGGGCAAACAGGCCCGACGCGACCGCATCGGTGACCTGCTGGAGCGCTGTGGTCTGCACCCGCGGGTCGCCGATCGCTACCCCCACGAGTTCTCCGGGGGGCAGCGCCAGCGCATCGGGATCGCCCGGGCGATCGCCTGCGAACCCGACTTCATCGTCTGCGACGAGCCGATCGCTGCCCTGGACGTCTCGATCCAAGCGCAGGTGATGAACCTGCTCACCGAGCTCCAGCAGGATCTCGGCCTCGCCTACCTGTTCATCGCCCACGACCTGGCGGCCGTCCAGCACGTCTGCGACCGCATCGCCGTGATGTACCTCGGACGGATCGTCGAGGAGGCGGAGCGGCTCGATCTCTACCGCGCTCCGCAGCCCCCCTACACCCAGGCGTTGCTGTCCGCGATCCCGATCCCCGACCCCGTGCGAGAACGGGAGCGGGAGCGGATCCGCCTGGAAGGGGATGTCCCCTCACCGATCGACCCGCCGAGCGGCTGCCGGTTCCGCACCCGCTGCCGCGCCGTGTTCGACGCCTGCGAGCGGATCGACCCGGCCCTGCAGGAGGTCGCGGACGACCATCGCGCCGCGTGTCTGCTGCACGGCGAGGTGGGCACCGAGGTCACGGGCTGACCTCGCGCCCCCAGGCGACCGTGGCGGCGATGGCCTGATCGTGAGGGGTCACCTCGATCGGCCCGAAGGTGGACACGAAGTCGCTGGCGTCGGTCTCGTAGGGACGGTCGAACTGCGCCACGACCTCTCGGGCCTCGCGGAGCTGGGCGTTGAACAGCCCCAGGGCCCACAGCATCGCCGGCGTGACGCGGCTGTGCCGCACCGGTGCGCCCAGTGCTTCGCCGAGGTGGTCCACCAGCGCGGCCTGGGTGGTGGCCGGCGCGGCCGGCAGGATCCAGATGCGGCCGTCGGCCTCGGGCCGCTCCACCAGGGTGGCGAACCCACGAGCCGCGTCGGGGAGGTAGTGGAAGGTGTGGGGCTGATCGTCGGCGATGAAGGTGCGGACCCGCTTGCCCGCGATGCCGGGCTGGATGATCAGCTGGTTGACCAGCGAGCTGCCGTCGTAGGGGCCGAAGTAGTCGGCGAACCGTCCGATCGCGACCCGGAACTCACCCGCCTGATGGCGGGCCAGGAGCCGTTGCCCGATGGCGGCGCGGAGTTGCCCCTTGCGGGTGGTGGCGGCCTCGGGCGTGGTCTCCGACATGGGAGTGCCCGGGGAGCCGTAAGCGTAGAGGTTGTCGACCATCACGAGCCGGGCGCCCACAGCGGCCGCGGCGTCGGCCGCCCGGTCGATCAGGTCGGCGAGCTCTGCGTGCCAGCGCGGGTAGGGGACCTGGGCCGCCATCACGACCACCTCGGCGTCCTCGCATGCGGCGGCGAGCTGGACCGGGTCGGTCAGGTCGGTGGCCAGCGGGGTGACGCCGGCCGGCCAGCTGAGCTCCTCCGCCGAGCGGCTGGCGGCGACGACGTGGTGGCCGCGGGCCGCGAGCTCGTGGACGATGGCCTGTCCGGCGCCACCGGCGGCGCCGAGGACGGTGATCTGCATGGTGTGGCCTTCAGGTTGAGGATCGAGGTGGGGCAAGAAGCGAGAGAACTGTTCCCTGAACTCACCCTGCGCGAACGCTGTTCGCAACGCAAGCGGTGTTCGCGGTAATCGGCTAACCTGCGCGCCAGGCGGACGTCGACTGGGCGCGGCCTGCGCCGCTCGGCCGATGGGAGGCAGCGAGGATGAGCAGTGCTGACACGGCGGATGCTGCGGCCACCGGTGCGACCGAGCCGACGGCGGACACGGCGTCCACGGGTCGCCGCGCGCGAGCGCGCCGGCGCACGTGGATCGACCTCAAGGCCGCTGCCCTGGAGGAGGTGCGCGAGGTCGGGCCGGCCGGGCTCGCCCTGCGTTCCGTGGCTCGTCGGCTCGGGATGAGCCCGGCCGGGCTCTACCGCTACGTCGACTCTCGTGACGGGTTGCTGACCGCCCTCATCGCCGATGGGTTCCACGACCTCGCCGACCACCTCGAGTTCGCTTTGGGCGCCGGCGGCGAGGTGGCGACGGATCGCGAGCGCCCGGCACCCGAGGTGCCGATGCGCGCGGGGGCCGACGCCGACGTGGCCGAGCGGCTGCGGGCTGTCGGCCTGGCCTACCGGTCCTGGTCGGTCGCCCACCCCAACGAGTTCGGTCTGCTGTTCGGCGACCCGATACCTGGCTACGCCGCACCGGCCGATGGACCCACCGTGGAGGCCATGACCCGGATGGGCGCGGCGCTGGCGCGTCCGCTGCTCGAGGCCGCGGCGGTGGGGCGCCTGCGGGGCGACCGCGTGCTGTCGGATCCGAGCGTCGCCGGTCCGCCGGGCGCGATGGATCCGCTTCTTGCCCCCGGGATCGACCCGGCCGTCGGGCCCCTGTTGCTGCTCGCCTGGGGGCGCCTGCATGGCCAGGTCAGCCTCGAGGTCTTCGGTCACCCCCACTGGCTGTTCCCCGACGGCTGCGAGGCGCTGTTCCGGGCCGACCTCGAGCGCACGCTCCACGACCTCGGGCTGGTGACGCCGTGAGCACCCCGGCAGTGGCGGCCGTGCCCGTCGAAGACACGGCGCGGGCGCCATGAGCGCCCGTCGGGTCCTGGGGGTCGATGGGTGCAGCGCCGGTTGGGTCGTGGTGCGCCTGACCGACGGGGTCGTCGATGACGTCGAGGTGGTGCCCCACCTGGCGGAGGCGCTGGCCGACGGGGCTTTCGATGCGGCTGGCGTCGACATGCCGATCGGGCTGCTCGATGGTCCCCGCCAGGCCGACACGGCCGCGCGACGGCTGCTCCCGGGTCGGGCGAGCAGCGTGTTCTCCGCGCCTCCCCGCACCGTGGTCGACGGGGCCCGCGACGGGGGGCTCCTCACCCACGCACAGGCCACCGCCCGCGCCGGGGAGGTCGTGGGCGCTGGCATCAGCATGCAGGCCTGGCGGCTGGTCCCACGGATCGTCGAGGTGGACGAGCTCCTCGCTGCCGGACACCCGCTCCACGAGGTGCACCCGGAGGTCGCCTTCGCGGTCCTGACCGGAGCCCCGTTGCCACGCAAGCGCTCCTGGGCGGGCATCACGACCCGGCGAGCGATCCTGGAGCGGCACGGTCTGGTGCTTCCCGATCGGTTCCCGGGGGACGAAGCTGCCGCTCCCGACGACGTGGTGGACGCCGCGGTGTGCGCCTGGGTGGCGGACGGCATCGCCGGTGCCGGCCCGGTGCTGACCCTGCCGGAGACGACCGATCAGCTCGATCACGGCCGGCCGATCGTGATCACCGCCCGCGTGCCGCCACCGGTGACGCCCGGCCCCCGGACCCAACCGCGTCGTGCGTGAGCAGCGCCAGTCGCTTCGCTGCCTGCGAGAAGCAGCAGCTATCCGCTGGTTCTCGCAGGTGATCGCGCTTCGATCGAGCTTCTGCCCGGTTGGACGGCGAGAACCAGCAGGTATCCGCTG
>PWEU01000126.1 GCA_003554005.1 Nitriliruptoraceae bacterium | reverse complement strand
GTGAACTTCACCGACACCGCGCGGAGGTCGAGGTGGAGCACCCGGGCGAGGTTGCCGCGCATGGCCTCCCGGTGGCCGGCCAGGCGCGGGCGCTCGGCGACGACCGTGACGTCGAGGTTGCCGATCGTCCAGCCCGCGGCGGCGACGTCGGCGACCACCGCCGCCAGCAGGTCGGCGGAGTCGGCACCGCACAGCTCCGGTCGGTCCACCCCGAACCGGCTGCCCAGGTCACCGAGGGCCGCCGCACCGAGCAGGGCGTCGGCCACCGCGTGGTAGCCAGCGTCACCGTCGCTGTGGCCGACCAGTCCCGGCCCCCCCGGGACGGTGACACCGCACAGGACCAACGCACGGTCGTCGTCCTCGGAGGCGAAGGCGTGCACGTCCACGCCCTGACCGATCCGGACCGCACTCACGCCCCACCTCCGACGCCGGCAGCATCCGGCGCAGCGTGCTGCCCGAGCACCTCCAGCAGCGCGAGATCGCTCGGGTAGGTGACCTTGCGCGCCCATACCGAGCCGGGCACGACGACGATCCTGCCCTCCAACTCCCCACGGTCCCGGAGCCGCTCCACCAGCGCCAGGTCGTCGGTCGCCTCCGCCATCGGCCCGATGGGGTCGAGGACCCGGTCGATGACGCCGCGCGGGAACACCTGGGGGGTCTGGACCCCCACCAGCCCGGTCCGGTCCACGGTGTCGAGCACCTCCCCGGCGACCGTGCGCTTCAGGGTGTCGGCCACGGGCACACCGGGCGCGGCGGCCAGCACGTCCGGCGCGTCGCTCACCGCCGCGACCGCGGCTGCGATCACCTGCGGCGGGGTGAGAGGCCTCGCCGCGTCGTGGATCGCCACCACCTCGACGTCATCGGGGAGGGCAGCGATCCCAGCCACGACGCTCGCCGTGCGCGTGGCGCCGCCCGGGACCAGCCCGGAGATCGCGAGGTCCCCCGCCGCGAGGGCGAAGGCCTCGCTCTGCCCCGGGGTGTGCACCACCACCGGTGGTGGCAGGCCCGCCGCCGCCAGGCCGGCGAGCGCGTGGGCGAGCAGCGGTCGGCCTGCCAGCAGCACCAGCGCCTTGGGGTGCCGCGCCGCGAGTCGCTCGCCGCTACCGGCGGCGACGACCACGACGCCCAGGCGTGGGCCGGACCGGCTCACGAGCCGTCCGCTGCGACCGCCGCGAAGAGCAGTCGGCCCGTCCGCGTCTGGACGATGGAGGTGACGTCGACGGCCACGAGGTCGCCGATGCGGTCGCGACCCTGCGCGACCACGACCATGGTGCCGTCCTCGAGGTAGCCGACCCCCTGGTCACGCTCCCGCCCCTCCCGGATGACCGTCAGGTCGAGGCGATCGCCGGGCAGCACCGGGGCACGGACCGCGTCGGCCAACGCGTGCGGGTTCAACACGCGGATACCCCGGGCCTCGGCCGTGCGGGCCAGCGGGACGTCGGCGGTGATCAGGGCGGCACGCCGGTCCTGGCACAGTGCGGCGAGCCGATCGTCGACGGCGGCCACCCCGGGAACCTCGATGTCGCTGATCTCCACAGCGACCAGGCCCTCGTCCTGGAGCACCTGCAGGGTCCGCAGGCCGCGCTCCCCCAACGCGCTGCGGTGCTCACGTTCGTCGGCCGCGATGCGCTCCACCTCGTCGATCACGAACCTGGGGATCACCAGCGTCCCCTCGAGATAGCCGCTGCGGGCCACGTCCGCGATGCGCCCGTCGATCAGGGCCGAGCTGTCGACGACCTTGACGCCGGCGCCTCGGGACGGTGTGCGGACCTCCAGCCGGCCCCGGATACCGACGTAGCGGCCGAGCTCGGCCGCCCGGTTGGCACCCAGCAGGATCCCGCCGTACACGAGCACGACCAACAGCAGGAGCAGCACCGGCACGGTGAACGCCTGGCCCGGCAGCAGCAGCACGGGCACGGAGATGGCCAGACCGAGGAGCGCACCGAAGGTGCCACCGATCGCCCCGGCGACCAGCTGGACGGCCGGCACCGACTGCAACCGCTGGGTCGCGCCCCGCACCCCACGGACGAGCAGCCGCCCGAACAGACCCCCGAGGAGGTAGCCGAACAGCGCGCCCAGCATCGAGGTGACCAGCCGGGTGGTCTGCGGGTCCTCGAAGGCGAGCAGGCGGTGGACAGGGTCGCCCAGGGCGTAGCCGCCGGCGGTCGCCGACAGCACGACGCCCAGCCTGACCAGCTCCGCGACGACGTGAGCGCGCGGCACGTTCCGCTCGACCACCGGCGTCCTCCGAGCCTCAACTGGCGAGGATGCTACGGGGTCGGTGGTCAGCTGTCGGTCAGCCCTGTGCGGCGCGCAGGGTCTCCTCGACCAGCGCCTCCGCCTGCTCTTCGTCCTTCTTGATGGCGACCGCCAGCTCGGACAGCAGGATCTGCTTCGCCTTGGTCAGCCTGCGCTTCTCGCCCGCGGACAGGCCCTTGTCCTTCTCGCGCGTGGCGAGGTTCCGCACCACCTCGGCGACCTGGTAGATGTCACCGGACCGCAGCTTCTCGTAGTTGGCCTTGAACCGGCGCGACCAGTTGCCGGCGGCCTTGCCTTCGGGCTCACGCAGGACGTCGAGGACCTGCTCGACCTCCTTCTTGCTCACCACGTTGCGGATCCCGACCTCCTCACAGGAGTCGGCTGGCACCATCAGCGTCAGGTCCCCGTAGGTCAGCCGGAGGACCAGGTACTCCCTCGCCTCGCCCTTGAGCTCCCGCTCTTCCTTGCGTTCCACGACCGCTGCGCCGTGGTGGGGGTAGATGACGGTGTCGCCGACGCTGTAGGCCATATGAGGGTCGCTCCTGACGTGGTCCTGGTGGGGGACCGGGGGATCCGGGGTGGCGATGCCCACGGACCGAACCGGTGAGCGGCCGGTACCGAACCCAGGATGCAACTCCCACACAGAGGAGGTCGCAGGACGGGCCCTCGCGCCGCTCGTCGGCCGTCTCCGCGGCACCTTTCGTTCGACTCGCTGAGGCTTGTCCTGCAACGTCCCGGCACCGCACCACCTCATGACGAGGGGTCACCGGGAGCAGATCAGAGGCTGCTGTCCTCGTTTCGGGACACTGCCATCTGGCCCAGTCGAGGATAGCATCCCAACGCCCCTCGGTCGAGGGCCGGCCGAGGCTCGATATCGCCTCTCACCGGGCCATCCGAGGCCCCTTCGGGGCAGGTGGACCTCGCCGCCCCGATCAGCTGAACCGCTCCAGGGCGATGGGCTCTGACAGCCGGCGAAGCCCCTCCTGGATCATGCGTGCGCGGTGACCCCCCACCCCTTCGACCTGGTCGAGATCGGAGATGGTGGCCTCCATGACCCGCGGCAGCGTGTGGAAGCGCTCGACGAGCCGTTCGATCACCGTGGCCGGCAGGCGCGGGATGCGCGACAGCATCCGGTAGCCGCGGGGTGTGACCTGCAGCTCCAGTTCGTCATCCCCGTAGGCGAGCAGCGAGGCGACCAGCTCCGGGTTCAGCAGCTCCTCGGTCTCGAGCACGGCCAGCTCCTCGAGGACCCGCTTGAGCTTTCGACGACGGTCCTTGAGGTAGTCACGGACCAGCAGCTCGCGCATGTTGCCGACGGAGCCCACCAGCTCGTCCAGCTGGAGCTGGATCAGCCGCCCCTCGCTCCCCAACTCGATGACGTGGGACTCGACCTCTCCGGCGATGCGCCGCAGCATCTCGGCGCGCTGGAGCGCCAGCACCGCGTCGCGGACCGTGACCGCATCCTCGACCTCGCGGGACGACAGCAACCCGGTGACCTCATCCAGCCGTGAGCGGTAGCGCTCCAGGGTGGACAGCGCCTGGTTGGCGCGGACCAGCAGGGCGGACACCTCCTCGAGCACGTGCTTGGTGCCACCGAAGTACACGTTCACCATGCCCATCGACTCCGACACCGCGATGACGGGCTGCCCGGTCTCGCGGGCGGTCCGCTCCGCGGAGCGGTGCCGGGTCCCGGTCTCGGAGGTCGGGATCGAGGGGTCGGGGACCAGGTGGACGTTCGCGCGCAGGATGCGCCTCGCGTCGGCGTCGAGTACCAGCGCGCCGTCCATCTTCGCGAGCTCGGCGACCCGCTGGCTGGTCGCCGCGATGTCGATGACGAACCCTCCCGAGACCAGGGGCTCGATCTGCGGGGTCCAGCCGATCACGATCAACGTGCCGCGGTCCGCGCGTATGACGCGCTCGATGCCCTCGCGCAGATGGGTCCCGGGTGCCAGCATGGCGAGCACGGCACGCAGGCCCGGATCACGGGGCACCTCCACCACGTGCGGCTCCTCTCTGCCCCACCGCTGCCCCCAGCGGCTCACGCGTCCCGTCCGACGCGTGCGACTGCCGCGCAGCGTAACGCAGGTCGCGAGCCTCGCGTGGTCAGGTCAGCAACCACCGTCCGACGGCGTCGGGCCGGGTCGTGACATCGAGGCGGTCGATGCGGTCGGCCACCTCGGCGACCTCGGCGAGGAAGTCGGCGTGACCGCCACGCTCCGGGTCCTCGCCGGTCCCGCGCGCGTGGGCCAGGACCAGCCGCGCATCGCGCCCGTCGGGCTTGAGCCTGAGCACCCGCCCGAGCCGTTGGACGAGCTGGCGACGGGTCCGGAAGGCGGCGAGGACCACCGCGACGTCGGCCGCGGGGACGTCGATCCCCTCGTCGAGCACGCGGGGGGCGACCAGGGCGTCGATCCGGCCGCGGCGGAACTGCGCCAGCCGGATCCGACGTCGCTCGTCGGGGAGCTGGCCGTGCACGGTCTCGGCCGCGACACCGGCCGTGACCAGCACGCGGGCCGCCGCCTCGGCCTGTGCCACCGTGTCGGTGAAGACCAGCGAGCGACCCCCGCGCAGCGCCGGCGCCGCCGACCGCGCGACGTCGAGCTTGGCGGCCGCGGTGGCGGCGACGTCGCGGCGCTGGCGGATCCGCGCCAGGTACTCGCGGCAGGCTGTCGCCTGGCGACCCTCGTCGCGACCGCGGTCGCCAGCCGCGGCGACCACCGCGGCCGCCGCTCTCAGCAGCGCGCCGGGTTCTCTGGGCATGCCGAGCGGTCCGACGAGCTCCCGGTGCAGGCTCCGGACACGAGCGTCGGCAGCGTCGTGGACCTGGCGCTCCTCGGGGGTGAGCGCGACCCCGGCCAGCGCGATCGAGAAGGGGGCGACGGTGCCGTCGGCGACGGCGCGGTCGTAGCGGTACCGGAACACCACCGGGCCGAAGTAGGGCTCGAGGACCTCCGCGACCCCCTCGTCACCGCGCTCGTAGGTCGCGGTCAGCGCCAGCCGCAGCCCGAGGTCCTGGGGCAACGCCGCGCCCCAGGTCGGTGCTCCGTAGCGGTGCGCCTCGTCGGCCACGACCAGTCCCGCGGCGCCTGGCGGCAGGTCGATCGGGACGCCGGCGGCCGAGGGGGGGGTGGCCAGCAGCACCTGGTGCGAGAACAGGTCGTCCTGACCGCCGCCCCCGAGCCGACCGACGCTGACCTCCGGCAGCAGCTCACGGACGCTGGTCCGCCACTGGTCCAGCAGCTCCAGGGTGGGCACGAGGACCAGGACCCGACCGCCCCGGTCCAGCACCGTACGGGCGGCGGCGATGGCGAGCCGGGTCTTGCCGGTGCCGGTGACCGCCTCGATCACCCCCCGACACGTGGCGGACCAGGCCGCGAACGCCTCGGCCTGCCAGGGTCGCAGCTCCAGGGCATCCAGCGCGCCACGGGTGTCCGGCCGGGTGGGCGCCGGCGCTCCTGCTGCCGCGGCCGCTCCTGCTGCCGTGGTCGACGGATCGACCAGCGTCCAGCGCCGCCGGCCCAGCTCGTCGTGCGAGGCGAAGCGTGGGTCGCGGACCAGGACGCGCTCCAGTGCCGCCCGTGACACCCCCGCTCCCCCCGCCGCCCGCACCACCTGCAGCACCTCGTCGAGCGCGGCATCCCCGACCGAAGCGAGGTGCTCCTCGACGATCCGGGTGACGCGGTCGCTCACGGGGCCCGGCCGGGTAGCGACAGCTGCCCGTCGACGTACTCGGCCAGGCCCTCGCCGACCAACGCGTCGGCGACCTGGCGGGCGCGCTCCGGCTCCTCCGGCCACCCGGTCACGTCGGCGACCCTGGCCACCTCGACGGGACCCGTGCGCAGCGCCTGGACCAGCCGGCCCCGGCCCTGCCGGTCGGAGCCGGCGAACACCGGCTGGTGTCGGGTCGTCCCGGCGGTCCCGTCGGCCGGGTCCGGCAGCGCGAAGCCGGTGCGGGCCCAGGCGCAGGAGGAGGCGATCGGACACTCGCCGCAACGCGGACCTCGCTTGACGCACACCTGCGAGCCCAGGTCCAGCACCGCCTGGTTCCACACCCAGCCGCTCCCCATCGGCACGAGCTCGTCAGCGAGGTCCTGGGCGGCGCGGGGCGCCAACCGGTGACCGGCCGCGGCGCGCGCCAGGAACCGGGCGGCGTTGGTGTCGACCACCCCGTGGTCCCGCTCGAAGGCGAAGCACAGCACGGCGCGCGCCGTGTAGGGACCGATACCCGGCAGTGCCAGCAGGGCGTCGAGGTGGTCCGGCACGATCCCGTCGTGCACGCGGACGATGCTCTGGGCGGCCCGGTGCAGGTTCGCGGCCCGCCGGTTGTAGCCCAGCCCCTCCCAGGCCCGCAGCACCTCGCCGAGCGGCGCCTCGGCGCAGGCCGACACCGTGGGGAAGGCCTCGAGGAAGCCGAGGTAGCGGGGGGCGACCCGCACGACCTGGGTCTGCTGGAGCATCAGCTCCGAGACGAGGACCGCCCAGGGGTCGCGGGTGGCGCGCCACGGCAGATCAGCTCGGACCCCCTCGGCCCAGGCCAGGAGATCCTCGGTGAGCCGGCGACGCGTGGCGACGTCGGGGGCCGCGGGGACCGACTCGGTGCCCTTGGCTGCACGTGAGGCCACGGGGCGGGATCCGATCGACGGTGGCAGAGGTCCCGGGGGCGGAGGGCCGCGGAGGCTATCGGAGCCTCAGACGGCCGCCTCCAGCGCGGCCATCTGCTCGGGCGTGAGCTCGAGCACCGCGGCGGCGACGTTCTCCTCGAGGTGTTCGAGGGAGGAGGTGCCGGGGATCGGGACCATCACCGGTGACCGGTGGAGGAGCCACGCCAGAGCCAGCTGGGCCGGGGTGGCACCGATCGTCGACGCCATCGCGTCGAGAGGGCCACCCGGACGCGCGAGCGTCCCCACCGCGACCGGGAACCAGGGCAGGAAGGCGATGTCCGCGGCGGCGCAGACCTCGAGGACGTCCTCGGAGCCCCGCTCGGTCAGGTTGTAGCGGTTCTGGACGCTGGCCACGGCCAGCTGGCTGCGCGCGTCCTCGAGCTCGGCGACCGAGATCTCGGAGAGTCCGAGGTGGCGCACCTTGCCCTCACGCTGCAGATCGGCCAGCACACCGAACTGCTCGGCCGCGGGGACCGCTGGATCGATGCGGTGGAGCTGGAAGAGGTCGATCCGCTCGACGGCGAGGCGACGCAGGCTCATCTCGCAGGCGGAGCGTAGGTACTCGGGTCGGCCGAGCGGGTGCCACTCACCTGGACCGGTGCGCACCAGGCCCGCCTTGGTCGCGATCGTCACGCCGCCGTAGGGGTCGTCACCTCGCCCGGTGTGCAGCGCCTCACGGATGAGGTCCTCGGCGACGAAGGGCCCGTAACTGTCGGCGGTGTCGATCAGGTCGACGCCCAGCTCGACCGCCCGTCGCAGCACGGCGATCGCGTGGTCGCGATCGGCAGGCTCGCCCCACACGCCCTCGCCGGTCAAGCGCATGGCCCCGTAGCCCATCCTGGTGACGGGCAGATCGCCTCCCAGGAGCACGGTGCCCGACGCTGCGGCGGTGGGGGCGGTCATGGTGCTCCCTGCGGTCGCGGTCTGCCGGCGGATCGCCTGGCGCACCGACCCGAGGCGTACGTGGTCCGGCGCACCGGACGGTAGCGTCGTGGGCGGAGCTCGCCGAACGGGAACCCTGCAGCTCCGCCGCCAGGAGGACCCCATGAACGTCAGCAACGATCCGACGCTGACCGTCGCCGCCGGAGGGCCCGCTTCACCGGTCGACGACCGTCACGTCGAGGTGTTCGAGCCCGTCGCCACGCCGGCCGAGGTCCGGGCGGAGCTACCGGCGAGCCGGGAGCAACACGATCTCGTCCGTGGTAGCCGGGCCGCGATCGCCGCAGCGATGCGCGGCGACGACGAGCGCATGGTGGTGATCGTGGGTCCCTGCTCGATCCACGACCGGGGTGTGGCCGGGGAGTACGCACGTCTGCTGGCACCGCTGGCCGAGGAGCTGTCCGACCGGCTCATCGTGATCATGCGGACCTACTTCGAGAAGCCGCGGACGTCGATCGGCTGGAAGGGCCTGATCTACGACCCGGCCCTGGACGGCAGCTCCGACGCCTCCCGCGGGCTGCGGCTCGCGCGTCAGGTACTGCTGGAGGTGACCGAGCTGGGTCTGCCCTGTGCGGTCGAGGTGCTCGACACCATCACCCCGCAGTACCAGACCGACCTGGTGTCCTGGGCGGCCATCGGGGCACGCACGGTGGAGAGCCAGGTCCACCGGCAGCTGGCGTCCGGGCTGTCGATGCCGATCGGCTTCAAGAACGGGACCGACGGCAGCCTCGGTGGTGCACACAACGCCCTGAGCGCCGCCGTGGCTCCCCACGCCTTCTTCGGGATCAACGGGGTCGGACAGACCACGGTGGTCCGCACCACCGGCAACCCCGACGTCCACATCGTGCTGCGGGGCGGCAACGACGGCCCCAACTACGACGCGGCCACGGTGGCAAGGGCCCGGGATGCCGCCCGGGAGGTCACGGGTTCACGTCGGCCGGTGATGATCGACGCGAGCCACGGCAACTCGGGCAAGGACCACCGTCGCCAGCACCTGGTGGTCGAGGACGTGCTGGAGCAGTGGCGCGGCCCCGATCACGGCCTGCTCGGCCTGATGCTGGAGAGCAACCTCCACGCGGGCAGACAGGACTGGTCACCGGACGCGCCGCTGCGTCATGGCGTGTCCATCACCGACGCCTGCATCGCCTGGAACGAGACCGTGGAGCTGCTGCACCGCTGCGCCGACGCGGTCAGCGTCCCCCGCTGACCGCCGGGAGCACGTAGACGTACCGCGCCGCCTCCGGGCTCAGCTCGATGCGGTGGCCGGCCAGCGTCAGCACGACGGTGCCGTCGCGTCGTACCACCTCGGCACGTTCGCCGGCGAACATGCCGTGCTGGTGGAGGACGTGCATCACCTCGGCGTCGGCCTGGAGGTGCTCGGAGATCGAGTGCACCGTCACCACCTCGGTCGCGACCTCCGCGAGCGGGACGATGTCGTCGAAACCCTCACCGGAGCCAGGGATGGGGTTGCCGTAGGGGCTGGTCGTGGGGTTCCCGAGGAACTCGACGAGGCGCCGTTCGACGCGGTCCGAGATGACGTGCTCCCACCGACACGCCTCCTCGTGGACGTACTCGTGCTCCAGGCCGAGGACGTCGACCAGGAGCCGTTCCGCGAGGCGGTGCTTGCGCATGACCTGCTCGGCCCGTGCGCGACCCTCCGCGGTCAACTGCACGGTCCGGTCGTCCGCCAGCCGCATGAGCCCTTGGGACTCGAGGCGGGCCACACCCTCGGAGATCGACGGCGCCGACAGCCCCAGCCGCTCGGACAGGCGTGCACGCAGGGGCGGGATCCCCTCCTCCTCGAGCTCGAGGACGGTGCGCAGGTACATCTCGGTCGAGTCGATCAGGTCGTGGGCCACCCTGCCCTCCCGTTGCGCGCGGGTCCGCCGGCGAGCCTAGCCCCCGGCCCCCGGGACAGGGTGCCGGAGCTGAGCGGGGTCGCGGGACGCCACCTCACGGTCCAGCGGCCACAACGGAAGGGGGCGGACCCGCAGGCCCGCCCCCTCCAGATCGCCGACGACCGGCTCAGTCGTCGGGTGCGTTGCCGTTGCCGTGTTCGTCGTGGTCACCGCCACCGGCCAGCTCCACCGGGGGGGTGTCCGGCGCCTCGACCGACTCGACCGAGCGGAAGGTCACGCTGTCGGTCTCCTCATCGAGGTCGGCGACGATCAGCTGGCCACTGGGCAGCTCACCGTGGAGGATCCGCTCGGACAAACGGTCCTCGAGCTCGCGCTGGATCGTGCGGCGTAGCGGGCGCGCCCCGAGCTGCGGGTCGTAGCCCTTGTCGGCGAGCCAGCCCTTGAGTTGGTCGGTGAGTTCGAGATCGAGACCCTTGGTCGACAGCTGCTTCTTCACCCGCTGGAGCATGAGGTCGACGATCTGCTTGATCTCGGCGGTGGACAAGGGGTGGAACACGATCGTGTCGTCGATCCGGTTGAGGAACTCGGGCCGGAAGTGCTTCTTGAGCTCGTCGTCGACCTGGGCCTTCATCTTCTCGTACACCGAGGCCTCGTCCTCTGCAGCGAAACCCACCGCCGGGGAGGTCAGGTTCTTGGTCCCGAGGTTCGAGGTCATGATGAGGATGGTGTTCTTGAAGTCGACCGTGCGGCCCTGGGCATCGGTCAGACGACCGTCCTCCAGGATCTGCAGCAGGGTGTTGAACACGTCGGGGTGGGCCTTCTCCACCTCGTCGAACAGCACCACGGAGAAGGGCTTGCGGCGGACCTGCTCGGTGAGCTGGCCACCCTCGTCGTAGCCGACGTAACCGGGCGGCGAGCCGATCAGGCGGCTGACCGTGTGCTTCT